>JAKEEX010000150.1 GCA_022616315.1 Myxococcaceae bacterium | reverse complement strand
CGCCCGGTGCCACCGGCAGGCGCGCCGATTTGCCGGCCCCGCGGGCGCCGGCGTAAGGACCTCATCCTCCCCTAAGGAAAGAGAACCGCATGGCACGCCCCTCCGCACCGCTCCTGCTGCTGGCCCTCGGCGTGTGGCTCGCCGGCGCCGGCTGCACCGCGGCGCACGTGGCCCAGGACGCGTGGACCGTCACGCAGTCGAGCAACTTCCGCGTTGTCAGCAACCAGGGGGACGCGCGGAGCGCGGAGCTGGTACGCGAGCTCGAGAAGTTCCGCGCCGTGGTGATGTCCGTCACGGACGGGGCGGTGGGCACCACGGGCGCGCCGCTCACGGTATACGCCTTCAACAACGCGGAGAACTTCGAGACCTTCGCTCCCTCGCAGTACATCGGCGGCTACTTCCGCCAGAAGCTCGACGGCCGCTACGCCGTGCTGGACGCCTCCGCGCAGTTCGGCAAGTTGACGCTCTTCCACGAGTACGTGCACGCCGTGCTCGCCGGCAGCGGCGTGCTGTACCCCGCGTGGTACGAGGAGGGGCTGGCGGAGTTCCTCCAGATGGTGCGCATCCACCCGGACGCGGTGGAGCTGGGGCGCCCCACGCCGCGCGGGGGCCTGCTGCAGCTGGCCCGGCAGGGCCCGGCACTCCGGCCGACGGGCAGCAACCTGCAGCGGCGCATGACGGAGCTCGAGGAGGGAGACCTGTTCTACGCCCGCGCGTGGGCCACGGTCGACTTCCTCACGCTCGGCCACCTGACGAGCGAGGGGGGCGTGGACCGGCGCGAGGCGCTCGCGCGCTTCCTGACGGGCTGGGGCGGAAAGGAGGGCGACGCGGCCTACCAGGCGGCCTTCGGGATGACGGAGGCGGAGCTGGCCAAAGAGGTGGTGGGCTTCGTGCGCCGGCAGGACTTCCCCCTCATTCGCATGCCGCTGCAGACGAACGCCCAGCTGCAGGCGCTGGAGTCCCGCCCGCTCCCCGCGGCGGACGCCGCGCTGGAGCTGGCCCAGCTGATGCGTGACAACGGGAAGTGCGAGCAGGCCGAGTCGCTCTATGCGCTCGCGCTGCAGGCGGACGCGGGCCACGTGGAGGCCCTCGTCGGCCGCGCCAGCTGCCTGTCCGCGCGCGGCGAGCAGGCTGCCGCCGAGCAGCTCTTCGCGCAGCTGGAGACGCGCGCCGCGGGGCACCCCCGTCTGGCGGGGCAGCGCACGCGGCACCTCTACCGCCAGCTCGCGCGGGAGCAGGCGTCGAGCAGCGAGCCGTCCACGCGCCAGGCACTGCTCGACGCGCGCCAGTGGCTGAAGGAGGCGCTCGCCCTCCATCCACAGGACGTCGAGCTGCTGGGCCTCTACGGCTCGACCTTCCTGTACGCGCCCGCGGCGGAGGGGCTCCACGCGCTCGAGCTGGCCGTGCTGAAGGCGCCCACGGACATGGAGGCCAACGAGTGGCTCGGCGAGCTGCAGCTCCGGGCCGGCGAGCTTTCGCAGGCCCGTCTCCACCTGTGGCGCGTCATCCAGGCGAGCCACGGCGGGCCGGGCAGCGCCCGGGCCAAGGAGCTCCTGCGGGAGCTGGAGGCCAGGGAGGACGGCGCGAACGGTGAGTGAGGTTTGAACAGCGACGCCCGAAGACGTCGCTGCATCGACCTCCGTCCCGGTGCCCGGGCGCGCTCCCGCTACAGCGCGTTCATGAAGTGGACGAGGTCCTCCTCCTCTTCATCGGTGAAGTCGAACCCGAGAGACTCCTCGTAGAACTTCACGACGTCGTGGAGGTCCTTGGCGACCCCGTTGTGGAAGTACGGCGCTCGAGCCGTGAGACCGCGCAGCGACGGAACCTTGAAGCGATTCATGTCTGCCCATTTGCCCGTGCGGTTTGCCTTGCCCGGGTCTGTGGTCGTGATCACGTCACCCGTGGTCTTGTTCCTGACCGTGTAGATCGGGAGGTTGTCGACGCTCGCCCAGCGCACGTCTCCCGGGGACTCGACGCGCACGCCCATCACGCCCACCGCCTCCGCCAGCTTCGCGAAGTCCGGGTTCACGAGGTCCGTCTGCCAGTCCGGGTAGCCGGAGGCTTGCATCTCGAGCTTCACCATGCCGAGCGCGCCGTTGTCGAAGACGACCGCCTTCACCGGGAGCTCGTACTGGGCGAGGGTGAGGAAGTCCCCCAGCAGCATGGCAAAGCCGCCGTCTCCGGACATGGAGATGACCTGCCGGTCCGGATGGAGCAGCTGCGCGCCGATGGCCTGCGGCAGGGCGTTCGCCATGGAGCTGTGGTTGAAGGAGCCGATGATGCGCCGGTGGCCCGTGCCGCGGATGTAGCGGGCGGCCCACACGTTGCACATCCCGGTGTCCACGGTGAAGACGGCGTCCTCGGCCGCCACGGCGTCGAGCGTGGCGGCCACGAACTCCGGGTGGAGGGGGCGGTGGGAGCTCACGTCGCGCACGTGTGCGTCCAAGCTCCGCCGCTCGTGGGCGAGCGTGTCGAGAGCGCGCTCCAGGTGCGTGCGGTCCTCCCTCAGCTCCAGCCGGGGCAGCAGGGCGCGGAGGGTCTCCCGCACGTCCCCGCACAGGCCCAGGTCCAGCCGCGAGCGACGCCCGAGCACCTCGGGCCGGATGTCCACCTGGGCGATGTGGGGCTGCACGGGCATGAACGCGTCGTAGGGGAAGTCGGTGCCCAGCAGCAGCAGGACGTCGCAGGCGTGCATGGCCTGGTAGGCCGCGCGCAACCCCAGCAGCCCCGTCATGCCCACGTCGTACGGGTTGTCATGCTCCATCCACTCCTTGCCCCGGAAGGTGTGGCCCACCGGGGCCTGGAGCGCCGCGGCCACCGCCAGCACCTCCGCGTGTGCCCCCTTGCAGCCGCTGCCGCAGAACAGCGTCACCCGCCGTGAGGAGTTCCCCTTTGCTCCTCCCGCCCCAAGCTTTCCGGGGAGGAACACCGATGCCCATCGCGACACCCGAGGAATACGCGCAGATGCTCGACCGGGCCAGGGACGGACACTTCGCCTACCCGGCCATCAACGTGGCGTCCAGCCAGGCGCTCAACGCCGCCCTCCGCGGGTTCGCGGAGGCGGGGAGCGACGGCATCATCCAGGTCTCCTGGGGCGGCGCGGAGTACCTTTCCGGCTCCACCGTGAAGGACATGGTGGCCGGGGCCACCGCGCTCGCCTCCTTCGCCTGGGTGGTGGCGAAGAACTACCCCGTCCGCGTCGCGCTGCACACCGACCACTGTCCTCCGGACAAGCTCGACGGGTACCTGCGACCGCTCGTCAGGCTCTCGCAGGAGCGGGTCGCCCGGGGCGAGCCGCCGCTCTTCCAGTCGCACATGTGGGACGGCTCGTCGCTTCCGCTCACCCAGAACCTCGCCGTCGCCTCCGAGCTGCTGGCCGAGTGCGCGAAGGCGCGCGTCGTGCTCGAGGTGGAGATTGGCGTGGTGGGAGGCGAGGAGGACGGCCGCAGCGCCAGCCACGATGCCAAGCTCTACACCACCCCCGAGGATGCGCTGCGCACCGCCGAGGTCCTGGGGCTCGGTGAGAAGGGGCGCTACCTGCTCGCCGCGACGTTCGGCAACGTGCACGGGGTCTACGCTCCAGGGGCCGTCGTGCTCAAGCCGGCCATCCTGAGGGAGATTCAAGAAGCAGTCCGCAAGCGCTCCGGCAAGGCCGTCCCCTTCGAGCTCGTCTTCCACGGCGGCTCGGGCTCGCTGCTCGAGGAGATTCGCGAGACGCTGGACTACGGCGTGGTGAAGATGAACATCGACACCGACACCCAGTACGCCTTCACCCGACCCGTGGCCGACCACGTGCTCAAGCGCTACGACGGCGTGCTGAAGGTGGATGGGCGCGTGGGGGACAAGAAAGCCTACGACCCGCGCAGCTGGGGCAAGGCCGCCGAGGCCGGCATGGCGGCCCGCGTGGTGCAGGCATGCCAGGACCTCCGCTCGGCGGGACAGAAGCTGAAGTAGCCGCAACGCGCGGCTCAGTGGAGCCGCGGCAGGGACTGGCGCACCCCGAGCGCTGGCGCGAACAGGTCTCCCACCCGTTCCAGGCGGCTCGGCATCGTCTTCAGGTTGAAGTGCGCAGGTCTCAAGCGTCGTGTCACCTCGCTCCACCCGAGCGGCGTGGACACGGGTGCACCGTCGAGTGCGCGCAGGGAGTAGGGAGCCACCACCGTCTTCCCGCGCGCGTTCTGCATGGCGTCCAGGTAGATGCGCCCGTGACGCTTCCGGATGGACCGCTCCGTCGTCGCGAGCTCCGGATGCGCTTCGCCCACCTCCTGCAGGATGCGCAAGGCGAAGCGGCGCACGTCCACGTAGGTGTGCCCGCGCGCGAGTGGAACCAGGACGTGCAGCCCGCGCTTCCCGGACGTCTTGGGAGCACTGGACAGGCCCAGCTCCTCGAGGCGCTCCCGCAGCGCCAGCGCCACGGTGATGAGCTCGTCGAAGGTGCCCGTGCCCGGGTCGAGGTCGAACACCACCCAGTCCGGCTCGGAGAGGCGGGGGAGGTGTGAGGACCACATGTGCAGGGTGAGCGCGGACTGGTTGGCGAGCCAGAGGAGCGTCTCGGGGCGGTCCACGTTGATGTGCGGAATGGTCCGCGTCTGGTGCTTCACCTCGAGCAGACGCACCCAGTCGGGCGTGTGCGCCACCTTCTGCCGGAAGAATCCCGGCCGCCCGATTCCCTCGGGCCACTGCTGCACCGCGATGGGCCGGTCCGCGAGGACGGGGACGAGAACATCCGCCACGGCGCGGTAGTAGTCGAAGACGTCCTTCTTGGTGAAGCCATCCGCCGGGAAGAGCACGCGCTCCGGGTGGGTGAGCATTGCCTTGCCCCTCTCCTGCCCATCGCGCGCCTTGAAGAGGAGCCAGTTCTCCTTGCCGCGCTGCACGCGCATCCGCACCAGGTGCCACTTCCCCTCGAGCTTCTGTCCGTGCAGGGTGACAGTGAGGTGCCCACTTTCTAGGCCCTCCTCCGCGGTTGCTGGAGGTTCGACCTCGAAGGTGCCGCGGTCCCACAGGAGGACCTCGCCACCGCCGTACTCGCCTTCCGGGATCGTCCCCTGGAAGTCCCCATACGCGAGCGGGTGGTCCTCGGTGCGAACCGCCAGCCGCTTCTCGCTCGGCATGTAGCTCGGCCCCTTGGGCACGGCCCAGGACACCAGGACCCCGTTGATCTCCAGCCGTAGGTCGTAGTGCAGCTGGGTCGCAGCATGCTCGTGCACGACGAAGTGGGGCGCGTCCGGGCGCCAGCGCGCACGTCGTTCGGGCGAGGGCTCGGGCGTCCGCCGAAAGTGACGCTTGTGGCGGTAGCGGTCCAGGGAGGTGGCGTGGCGTTTCACGATGCTTACGTCTGCATCGCGCCACGCGATGGCAAACCAGCCGTGCCGGTGCTCGAAGGGCAGGCCCGCGCACGGGATGACGGGCGGCGTGCTTGCGGGGTCTGCGCGGGGTGATTCGCAGTGCAGGTTCAGTGCTGCGCCTGCGTCACCTTTGCGCCCGGTGCAGAGCTCACCGGAGTGAAGAGCAGGTCCTGGAAGTCGTAGCTGAAGTCCGTGAGCGGGGAGACCGGCTGCATCCGCATCTCGCCGATGGCCCCGTCCGGCTTCAGGAAGAAGCTGACGTACGCATCGGCATTGAGCGTGCGGTCCCGCCAGTGCGCGATGAACGTGTCGTACTGCCAGTGCTCAAGCTCCCCGGTGAGGGACGGGGTGCGGCTGAAGCGGAGGATGAGCTTCCCCTCTTCCTGCGTGATGGCCACCTCGCCGTACCACGCGTCACGGTACGTCCCGACGTACCGTTCGATCGGGAGGGAGGGCCTGGACGTGCCGTTTCGGGCGGCGCGCCCCTCGCCCACCGTCTGGTCCGCCTTCTTCACCCGCTCGTCCTCGGCGGTCTTGAATGCGGCGACCCAGTCGGTCCGCGGTGCGCCGAGGTACGCGTCCAGGAGGGTCCACGTGGGTGCCTCGAAGCCGCCGCGAGCCTCCTGGTTGGTCAGCACGGCGATGCCGAGGTTCAGCTCCGGGACGAGCAGCACGCGCGAGACGTAGCCCGGCAGACCTCCCGTATGGGTCACCAGCTTCTTCCCCCGGTAGTCCCGCAGGCTCCACCCGAGACCGTAGGCGGAGAAGCTCGGGCGCAGGGAGGCGAGGGAGGGTGAAGGCGCGGTGATGGGCAGCACCGTCTGCGCGGCCCACATCTCTTCCGACTGCTTCTCGCTGAAGAGCCGCTGCTTGCCGCCACTCCCCGGGACCACGCCGCGCGCCAGCTGCGTGAGCATCCAGCGGGACAGCTCGTTCACGCTCGAGTTGATGGCGCCCGCCGGTGCATTGTTGTCGAGGCTCATCGGCTCGATGGGCCTCAGCGCGCCGTCCGCCTTCGCGTGCGGAATCGCCACGTCGGCCCCCGGTCGGAAGGCCTTCACGCTCGTGGTGCTCGCCTTCATCCCGAGCGGCGTGAAGATGCGGCTGCGGACGAAGTCCGCCCAGCTCTGCCCACTCACCCGCTCGATGACCTCGCCGGCGACGAGGTAGAGGATGTTGTCGTAGGCGTAGCGGCTGCGGAAGCTGCTCGCCGGCCGGATGTGCCTCAGCTTCGCGACAATCTCCTCCTCGGAGAACGTGGATGCAGGGAAGTACAGCAGGTCCCCTGCGCCGAGCCCGAGGCCACTGCGGTGCACCAGCAGGTCGCGGATGGTCAGCTCGCGCGTGACGTACGGGTCGTGCATCTGGAACGCGGGCAGGTGGTCCACCACCCGGTCATCCCACTGCAGCCTCCCCTCATCCACGAGCATGGCCAGCGCGGCGGCAGTGAAGGCCTTGGAGTTGGAGGCGATGCCGAAGAGCGTGTCGGGCGTGACGCGCGCGGCCTCTCCGAGCCTGCGGACGCCATAGCCCTTCGCCAGCACCACGTGGATGTCGAAGGGCCGCTTGGCCCCGCGCTCGCCCATGGACGTGTCAGGGAGGGAGGACGCGGATGTGGAACAGCCGCGGCCACAGCTTCCCGGTGACGAGCAGGCGGTCCCCGGCCGCGTCGTAGGCAATGCCGTTGAGGACGTCCTCCTCGCCGGTCCGCTCCCCGGGCGCGAGCAGCCCGGCGAGGTCCACCCAGCCCGTCACCCGGCCCGTCACGGGGTCGATGCGCACGATGCTGTCGGTCAACCACACGTTGGCCCAGACCTCGCCGCGCACGTACTCCAGCTCGTTGAGTCGCTCCACCGGCCGGCCGGCATCGGTGACTGTGACGGTCCGCTGCGTGGCGTGCGTGGCCGGGTCCAGGAAGCGCAGCATGGCGCTCCCGTCGCTCATGATGAGGGAGGTGCCGTCGTCGGTCAGCCCCCAGCCCTCTCCGGTGTAGGCGAACTCTCCCGCGGGCTGGAGTGTCGCCGCGTCGTACACGAAGCCCCGCTCGGACTGCCAGGTGAGCTGGTGGAGCCGGCCCTCGACGAGCGCGAGGCCCTCGGCGAAGAGGGGCGCAGGCACGTCGTGCTGGCGCACCACCCGGCCCGTCTCGAGCTCCACCACGCGCACGCTGGAGCGCCCCACGAGGCCGGTGCTCTCGTAGAGCGCCCCATCGCGGTAGAGCAGACCCTGCGTGAAGGCGTCGGGGTCGTGCGGCCAGCTGGCCACCACCTCGTAGCCCGACACCGGCGCTTCGCGTGCGACGTGCGCCGCTCCTCTGCAGGCCGCGAGGGACTGCGCGAGGGCCGTGAGGGAGGAGAGGTGGAGGACCTTCCGCAGCATGCCGCGATGTTACCCCGCCACGTCCTCGGAGGACTGGTTGCACACTGCTCCATCGCGGATGAGCTAGGTTGCACACTCTCCACGCACCAAGGCCGGACGGGCGTGTCCCGGGAGTGCCCCATGCCGCGTGTGCCTCGCCTGCTGCTGCTGTTCCTGGCTCTCACCGGGCTCCTGCGCTGTGCACCCGTGCAGGAGGAGCCGGCCATCTTCGGCGCCCTGGGCGAGCCGCTGCCCACCGCGACGGAGGAGGAGCGCGCCACGTTCGAGCGCGGCCGGCAGGTGGCGCTTCGCCGCTTCACGCCCGCGGAGGGGCTCGGGCCCCACTTCAACGTCGTCTCGTGCGGGGCCTGCCACGAGCGCCCGGTGCTGGGGGGAGGCGCGGGCCGCTACCGCAACTTCCTGCTCACGGCGCTCCGGCTGTCGAACGGCGCCTACGTCCCGCGCGGCGTGAACGGCGTGCAGCCGCAGTTCGACCTCGCGACGGTGCGCCGGCCCACGTCCCCCGGCGCCAATGCGCACGCCACCCGCCACGCCATCCCCTTCTTCGGGGCGGGGCTGCTGCTGGAGCTGCCGGACGCGTCCATCCTCGCCCATGTGGACGCCTCGGACCGTGACGGCGACGGCGTCAGCGGCCGCCCCAACTTCGATCGCGGCGTGCTGTCACGCTTTGGCCGCAAGGCGCAGAACGCCTCGCTGGAGAGCTTCATTCGCGGGCCCCTCTTCAACCACGCGGGCGTCACCACCAGTCCGCTGTCCGAGGAGCGCCGCGCGGCACTGCCTCGCGCCCGGTCCGGCGGCGCAGCGCACGCACAGGCGGAGGGCGGACTGCACGGGGCGAGCGCGGTCGTGCGCCAGGCGCAGGTGGGCGCCCCCGACGCCGCCCTCACCGACGAGGATGGGGTGCCGGACCCAGAGCTGTCCGAGCAGGAGCTCTTCGACCTGCTCTCCTTCGTGCTGCTGACCGCCGCGCCACGCCCGGACGCACTCACCGCGGAGGCGGAGGCCGGGCGGGACCTCTTCGCGCAGGTGCGCTGCACGGCGTGCCACGTGCCCGCCCTGGAAGGTCCCCGCGGCCGCGTCCCGGCCTACTCGGACCTGCTGCTGCACGACATGGGGCCTGACCTCGCGGACGGCGTCACCATGGGCGAGGCGACCGGGAGCGAGTTCCGCACCCAGCCGCTGTGGGGCGTGACGGCGGTGGGACCGTACCTGCACGACGGCCGCGCGGGCACGCTGGAGCAGGCCATCCTCCTGCACGGAGGCGAGGCGCGCGCCTCGCGTGAGGCCTTCGCAGCGCTCGCCCCGTCGGACCGCGCCCGGGTCCTCACCTTCCTCGAGTCGCTCGGCGGCGGCGCGCAGCGCTCTCCGGGCCTGTTGCCGCCGGACGCGCCCCTCCCGCAGGTGGGCGAGCACGGTGGGCCCGACAGGCCCCTGGACGGGCCCGAGCGCCAGCGCTTCGAGGAAGGCCGCCGTCTCTTCGACCGCGACTTCGGGCTGGGCGAGGGCGTGGGCCCGCGCTTCAACGGCGACTCCTGCCGCGCCTGCCACTTCGACCCGGTCCCCGGCGGGGCCGGGCCGCTCGACGTGGACGTCATCCGGCAGGGCGTGCGCGGCGAGGCGGGGGTGGAGGCAGTGGCGGGCGGAACGCTGGTGCATCGCCACGGCGCGCTGGATGCGCGTCCACCCCTGGCGCCGGAGGCGGACGTGCTGGAGCGCCGGCAGACGCCGCACCTGTTCGGCCTGGGGCTGCTCGAGCGCATCCTCGAGGCGAGCCTTCTCGCGAGAGCGGACCCGGAGGATGCGGACGGCGACGGTGTGAGTGGCCGCCCCCACCGCCTCGCGGACGGGCGCCTGGGTCGCTTCGGGTGGAAGGCGAACGTGCCGACGGTGCGGGAGTTCGTCCGTGACGCGCTCTCCAACGAGCTGGGCCTCACCCTCCCCACCGAGCCGGGGCACAGCTTCGGAGCGGGTGCGGACGCGGACGGGGTGGCGGACCCGGAGACGGACCTCGCTGCGGTGGACACGCTCGAGTTCTTCCTCTCGCGCCTAGGCCCCCCACCGCGCACCCGGAGCGCCCCGGCACGCGAGGACGCCGGCGAGCTCCTCTTCGCGCGCGTGGGCTGCGACCGCTGCCACGTGCCCATGCTGAAGACGGAGGGTGGTGAGCCGGTGCCGCTCTACGGCGACCTGCTCCTGCACGACGTCACCCTGGGCGCGCGCGAGGGCGTCCCGGAGGGCGCCGCCGGTGGCCGCGAGCTGCGCACCCCGCCGCTGTGGGGGCTGGCCACCTCGGCCCCCTACCTCCACGACGGCGCGGCGGCCACCGTGGAGGAGGCGGTGGCGCTGCATGGCGGGGAGGCCGAGCGCGCGCGGCTCGCCTTCGAGCAGCTGTCCGGCGAGGAGCGTGGGGCACTCCTCGCCTTCCTGGAGAGCCTGTGAGCGCCCGAGGCCGGGTGTGAACTCCGGGCCAGGGCCGATGCCCGCGAGCCACGGTCGGCAGGGACGTGCTCTCGTCGCTGGCCTCACGGGTGTGTGAAATGTCTGTCGAGCGCGCGCGGACGGCCGGGATGCGTGCTTGCGTGGCGGTCCGGGCGGCCTCCATGGCACCGGGGCCGGGAGCGGGAGAAGGCACATGCGAATGAGTCGATGGGTGGGCCCTGCGGTCCTGGGCGCTGTCCTGGCTGGGGTGCTGGTTCCGTCGGAGGCCCTCGCCTGCGGCGGGTTCTTCTGCTCGCGCGTCCCGGTGGACCAGAGCGGCGAGAACATCGTCTTCGGCGTGCACGGGCGCCGCGTGGAGGCGCACGTCCAGATTCAGTACCAGGGCGAGGCGGAGAAGTTCGCCTGGGTGGTGCCGGTGCCGTCGCTGCCGGGGCTGTCCATCGGCTCGCCCGCGCTCTTCACCTTCCTGGCGCAGGCCACCCAGCCGCAGTTCCAGCTCGAGTGGACCCGCACGTGTACGAGCTTCCAGTGGCCCTGGATGGACGTGGCGAACGAGTCCGCCTCTCCGGGCTCCCGCGGCGCCGACGGTGGGGTGGAGCCCGGGGTGGTGGTGGTGTCACAGGAGGAGGTGGGTCCCTTCGATGCCGCCATCCTCCAGGCCACTGACGCGCAGGCCCTCCGGACCTGGCTGGTAGACAACGGGTACGACCTCACCTCGGTGGGCTCGGACCTCCTGGAGCCATACGTGGGGACGGACGCGTACTTCGTGGCGCTCAAGCTGCAGAAGGACCGCGACGTGGGGGACCTGCGCCCCATCGTCCTCACCATGGAGGACGCAGCGCCCGGCATCCCCATCCGCCTCACCGCCGTGGCCGCGCGTCCCGACATGCCCATCCGGGCGTACGTCCTGGCGGAGAAGCGCGCGGTGCCGGTGAACTACCGGCACGTGCTGCTCAACCCCACCCGCGTGGACTGGCTGAACGGAGGGGCCAACTACGCCGCGCTGGCGAGCGGCGCGGTGGACGAGGCGGGTGGCCACGCCTTCCTCACCGAGTTCGCCGGCCCCTCCGCGCCCCTCGCTGCGGGCTTCGGCAGGGGGAGCTTCGACACGGCGGCGCTCGCCCGGCTCACGCACCCGGTGGACTTCATGCGGGGCATCATGCAGCAGAGCTTCCCCTCCGACGGCACGCTGCTCGCGCTGCTGCGCCGCTACATCCCCCTGCCGCAGGCGCTGCGAAGCAACGGCGTGACCGAGCAGTCCTTCTACAACTTCATGGAGCAGTTCCGCGCGGACATCGACAGCGACCCCGGGCGCGCGGCGTTCGATGCGGCGGGCTTCGCGGCAGAGCTGGAGGAGAGCATCGTCGAGCCGCTCGCGAGGGCGGACGCGCTGCTGGACGCGCACCCCTACCTCACGCGCCTCTTCACCACCATGTCCGCTGCGGAGATGACGAAGGACCCGGAGTTCGACTCGAACCCGGACGCACCGGACGTCTCCAACATCCACCGGGCGAAGGCCTCCGAGGAGTCCTGCGAGGCCGACTTCAGCCAGCGCCGGATCCGCATCGAGCTGCCCGACGGGACGTTCTTCCTGACGCGCCGTGCGGACGGCCCGCTCACCACCGGCCCCGGTGCCCTGCGCGTGGAGCAGTTCTCCAACACCGGAGGGCCCACGGTCCTCCAGGACAACGCGGCCGGCATGGCCGCTGCCGTGCGCGCGGTGGGCGGCGGCGTCGGGGGCGAGGGGTGTGGCGGCTGCACCTCGGCCGCGCTCGGGCCGACGCTGGCAGGGCTCCTGCTGGGGCTCCAGGCGCTGCGCCGGCGGCGAAACCAGGGCGCAGTGCGCGGGTGAGGCGTGAGCGCAGTGATGAGTGACGTCTCACCGACCTGCTGCACCGGAGGCTCCCCGTGACGCGCAAGCCACTGCATTCCGCGAAGGCCCCGAAGGCCATCGGTCCCTACTCGCAGGCGGTGGAGACGAGTGGGGGGAAGATGGTCTTCCTCTCCGGGCAGACGCCGCTGGACCCAGCCACGGGTGAGCTCGTGCAAGGGGACGTGCGTGCGCAGACCGAGCGCGTGATGGAAAACCTGCGCGAGGTGCTCGCCGCGGGCGGGCTGGACTTCTCCCACGTCGTGCGCTGCGGCGTCTTCCTCACGGACATGGGCGACTTCGCCGCGATGAACGAGGTGTATGGGCGCTCCTTCCCCGGCACCCCTCCGGCGCGCACCACCGTGGAGGTGCGAGGGCTGCCGCGCGGGGCGCGCGTGGAGATTGACTGCATCGCGGTGGTGCCTACGAGCTGAAGTCGTGGTCAGGGCCGCCGCGCGCCAGGGTCGCTGAGGAGCAGGGCCAGCACCCTGCCATTCTCCTTCTGCGAGAGGGACTGTGTGAGGGCGCCGTGCACCCGGGCTCCGCTGGAGTCCCGGCGGTCATGAACCGGCCGGGACCGGACTTGCAGCCGTCGTATCAGCCCTGCCTCTTCACCGACTTCTCCAGCTGGCGCAGCTGCTGCTCGTTCTGCTGCATCGTGGGCTGGCTGCCGGAGAGGGCCTCGGAGAGCGCGGCGTCGTCGCGGTACTTCCTCTGCGTGTCCTTGATTGCCTTGGCCTGGTCCTCCTGGTTGGCCCTCACCTGCTTGAGGAAGTCGCGGTCGAAGTCGCTGCCGCTGCGCGTGGCCAGCTGGTCGCGCGCCACGATGAAGTCGTCGACACGCTTCTGCTCCTTCTTGTCGAGCCGGCGGGCTTCCTTCGCGGCGCCCTTCTCCTCGCCCATCCGCTCGGGCTCGGGCATCCCCCCGCCGCCCACCGCGGTGCCCGCCTGCGAGAGGTCCACCATGGCGAGCGTGAGGTCCTGGCCCACCGCATAGTCGTTCAGGGTGTCGAGGTTCTGCTGGTGGCTCTGGATGAGCTGGTTGGCGAACTGCTTCACCTGTGGGTTGTCGGACTGATCGCGGGCGAGCTTGCCGAGGGCAATCTGCTCCATGTCATGGAGGGCGATGTCCAGGAGGGCGGCCTGCTTCTCCTCCTGGGCCTTGCCCATCTTCTTGCCCTGGTGCTCCTGCTCCCACTTCTTGAACGGCTCCTCGGCGCGCTCGACCCCGCGCTCCACCTTCTCCTCCGCGCGCTCCGTCGGGGTCTCCTGCGCCCACGCCGTCCCGGCGCCCAGGACCGCCACCAGCGCCGCGCCCATCAACGTCTGCCGTACCCGCATGACTGGTTCCCTCCATTGCGCGCGACAATTCCGCGCGCAGCTGTGTCGGGGGAAGCTGGGGCCCGAGCGTCCGCGTCTACAAGGCGTGGACGGCAGGAGACGGGGCGGCGCGTTGCCGGGCCCGCCCGGGGAGGCGGGGCGGGGCCGGAGACTCCACCCCACGTCTGCTTGATGCACGACATGCGCGGCGCCGCGGAGGTGGTCGAGCGGGTAGCCGCGGAGGCGCTCGAGGTACTCGCCCGGGCTCGCCGCGTTTCGTGCGAGCCTGCGCCCCCATGTCCCTCCCCAAGACACGCTTCCTCGACAGCACGCTGCGCTCGCCGCTGATGCACCTACCGGTCCGGACCGCTGTCTTCGAGCTCGAGAAGGCGCGCATCCTCTTCGCGCCAGGGTCGAAGCTCACGCCCGAGCAGCTCCGCGAGGCTGGCCCCGTCACCGACATCGTCGCCCCGAGCCTGATGCACACCGCCGGGATGAAGGCCGCCGCGGCGGCACACCCGGACGCCAGACTCAGGGGCCCGGTTGGCGTCCGCGAGAAGCACCCGGAGCTCACCTGGCACGGCATCCTCGGCGTCGACGCCTGGCCCTTCGAGAGCGAGCTCGCGCTCATCCCGCTCCCGGGCATGCCGAGTCTGGCCGAGAGCGCGTTCCTGCACCACGCGTCAAAGGCGCTCTACCTGACCGACATGGTCTTCAACATCTCCGAGCCAAAGGGCCTCGCCGCCTGGGCCTTCTTCCGGATGTGCGGCACCTACCGCCGCTTCGCCGTGAGCAAGCTGTTCCTCCGCTACGCCAAGGACCGACCCGCGCTCGAGGCAGCCGCGGCGAGGATTGCCGCGCTCGACTTCCAGCACGTCATTCCCTCCCACGGTGAGGCGGTCCTGAACGACGGGAAGAGCAGGCTGCTCGCCGCGTTCCGGGAGCGACGGCTGGTCGCGTAGAGGCGCGGCCCGCCGCAATCCGGCGTCTAGGACAGGCGGAGGCCCTGTTGTGTGCAGTGCGCGGGTGAGGCGTGAGCGCAGTGAGGAGGCGGAGCTCGTCAGCATCGAGGGTTGCGCCTGGCACACTCGCCCTGAGGGCTACAACCGCTCGAGCTTCTCCACCGTACGCTCATTGCGGACGTTGCCCGTGTTGAGCGTGCTCGCCGGCTCGAAGAGCAGCACGTGCACCTACTCGGCGTCCTGTGTTGGCGTCGCGAGAGTGCTAGCAGAGCCGCACCTATCGAGAGAGGCCCGCAGTGCGGCTCTGGCCTCCGGCTCGAGGTTGCACGACGAGCCACTCGCCCGGGTCCAGCAGCCTCGGACCTGACCCCTCCTCGGCGAGGACGTCCCGGGGATTGCGCAGCGGGCAGGAGGACAGCGAGAGGCAGCCGCAGCCGATGCCGCCGTTCAGTTGGTCGCGCAGGCGCGTGAGCCGCTGGATGCGGCCGTCCAGCTCGGCCCTCCACGCGGCCGACAGCCTGGCCCAGTCCGCAGCCGTGGGCGTGCGTCCCTGCGGGGCCCATTACGGGGTTCGGCGTCGCTTTGCGTGAATGGAGGTGGAGAGCTTCTGGAGGAGCACATGCAATCGTCCCCATCCCCGCTTCGACCTCTTCTGCTGGGCCTGCTCGTGGCGCTGAGCGCCGCGTGCGGAGGAGGGTCGACGCCTCCCGGGGATTCCCCGGATGCCGGACCGGGCGATGCCGGCGCGCAGGTCATCCCGCTCCCCGAGGAGCCCCCTCCGACCCGGACGGTGCTGACGGTGGAGGACCAGCTCCGGGAGCTCGGGGTGAACGTCTCCGGCATCCAGGGCGCCGGGCGCAAGCTGGACGAGGCGGTGACGGTGGGCGACGAGTTCGCGCCGCTCGGCATGCGGGCCCGGCTCGCGCCGATGGAGCTGCTGCTGGCGGGCGCGGGGGACACCTGCACGGACCTGGACAGCTCCACGCCCGACGACCCCGGGTCGCGCGTGCTGGCCATCGAGGTGTACGACGAGTCGGTGGCCGCGGCGAACAAGGTGAAGCCCCAGGCGGAGTGCCAGCGCTACGAGACGCCCGGCACCACGTGGGTGAAGGGCTCGGACCCGGACAGCAGCCGCGCCCAGCCGGGCAGCCAGGCCACCCGCGCCATCGTCACCGGTGACTTCGACGGGGACGGGCTGGACGAGGGGGGCTCCATCTATTTCCGCGAGACCATCTGGAACGGCAGCCCCACCTGGGCCCTGTTCAGCTACCGCATCGAGCACGGCAACCGCTCCCTCTACCAGCAGCTGGTGTCTTCCCGGCCCGTGGGTACCCTGCCCGTGCGAGACGCAGCCGCGGTGGCCGGGGACTTCAACGGTGACGGCAGCGACGACGTGGTGGTGGGCTACCTGAAGGACTCCTACTTCTCGCTCGTCCCCTTCCCGCAGGCCTCCCCGGACGCATTCGACGAGCGGGCGGGCGGAGGGCAGAACCAGGTGAGCCTGCAGGCTCCCACCGGCACGCGCTCCATCACCATGGCGGCAGGCAACCTGGACGCGGACCCGCAGCTGGAGCTGGTGGTGCTGCTGCGCAACCTGGTGCCCGGCACCGGCGGGGGAGAGCCCTCGGGCGAGGTGCGCTACTGGATTTACGACCACCTCCCCGCCGACAGCTTCGTGTTCCCGCTGCTGGAGACGGGGACGCTGACGTACACGGACCCGGACAGCGGCACGGAGCGCAACTGGCTGACCGCGAACGCGGTCATCGGGGACTTCGACGGGGATGGCCTCGGCGAGCTCGCCTTCACGGGGGTGGGGCGCTTCCCTCAGGGGGAGCTCACCGGCAACTACACCTACGTCTACCGTGTCCGGGATGACCGCGCGCACGGCGGCGGGGAGATGGCCACCCGGACCCTGAAGGCCAGCAGCCCCGCGAACCCGAGCGCGAACGGCGACCCGGGCATCATCTACGAGGTGTTCGCGGTGGCGCTCGACTACGACGGCGACTACACGCGCGAGCTGCTCGCCAACGAGCACCTCCTCGAGCTGACGCCGCGGGACACGGTGGGCTGGGACCTCGTCACCGTGCAGACCCTGAGCGACATCATCCCGGAAGGCATGAGCCGCCACGTCTCCGAGGCCACCTTCGCGCTCGCCGGCGCGGACGTGAACAACGACGGGCGCCACGACGTGCTCAGCTACTCCTCGTACGACAGCGTGCTGCACATGCAGGGCATGGGCGGGTTCTCCACCGAGCTCGGCTTCAACGCACAGGGCGCCTACCCGCAGCTGCAGCCCTTCGACACGGACGTGGACGGCAGCACGGTGAGCTACGTGAAGGGCTCGCACCGCGTGGAGCTGACCGAGCCCGTCATCCACGCCGTGCTCGCCGCCCCGCCCTACGACCCCGACTATGGACAGGACCCGATGGATGCCAGCTCGAGCTATGGCAAGAGCACGAGCACGGGCACGTCTCGGGAGACGACGCTCTCCTTCTCGGTGAGCGCCGCGTTCGGGCTCAAGGTGGGGACGAGCGTCGGCCCGCTGGAGTTCTCCGTGGAGGCCAAGACGCAGCTGGACACCTGGGTGGACAAGACGAGCGGCACGGCCTACACGACGACGGTCACCGACACGTACGAGACGTACGGGCGCGACGCGGTCGTCTTCACCAGCTTCCCCTACGACGTCTACGACTATGCCATCGTGAGCAGCGACGTGCCCGCGCTGCTGGGGCAGACCATGAGCATCATGCTGCCGCGCAGTCCGGTGACGCGCATCGTGAGCCGCACCTACTTCAACGCCCGGGTGCCGGACGGTGGGCTGCGCATCGACGAGCGCGTCCTGAAGCACGCGCCCGGCGACGTGGGCTCCTACATGAGCCTCCTGGAGAAGAACCAGCTGAAGGAGCGGGTGCTGGCGGGGTCCTTCGGCGCGCCGGTGTTCCTCGAGTCCGCGCGCAAGACGGTAGGCGAGGGGAGCACGAGCACCAGCACCGAGATCGAGCTCTCCCAGGAGAGCTTCTACACGCAGGCGGTGGGTGCCTCGCGCAGCTACAGCGTGGCGCTCACCGGCGGCGTGGCGGTGGCGGAGTTCTCGGTAGGAAGCGGGGAGGAGAACAGCGTCACCATCAGCGCGGGCCAGTCCACCATCCTCTCCAGCACCGTGCCGAGCATCACCGTGGATGACACCCAGCACCCCGACGCCGTCTACGACTGGGGCATGTTCACGTACATGCAGCGGCTGAGCCCCACCGGGACGGGCGCGGGGCAGGTGTTCCAGGTGGTGAACTTCTGGGCCGAGTAGGCCCTCACTGCCAGCGCCAATCGCCCCGTTACGGGTTCCTGCCGCGTCCTGCGTGGAGGGGGAGACGGAGACTCGCGGATGGGGCCGCAGCGCTCGTGAAGTGGGGGGGCGGGCGCTGCGGGAAGGGGGACCTGGACCGCGGGGAGCCTGCCGTACTCGGAACACGGCCCGTGAGGTGACACGGGCCGTGTTCCGCGTCGACACCCGCAGGAGGGCCGGACTACCTTCCGGCCCATGAAGGCCATCACCACGCGAGGGACGTCGGATGAGCAACCGGCGTCCGAGGCGGGCGCGCGCGCGTGGGACGGGCAGACCCCGGCGGATGGGGCGCCGGACGGGGCCGACGCGGAGGCCCACTTCCCTGCGGTGTACGCCCAGCTGCGCGCGGTGGCTGCGCACTACCTGTCCGGCGGCGGCGCGCTCACGCTGCAGCCCACGGCGCTGGTGCACGAGGCCTACCTGCGCCTGGCGGGCGCGAGCGAGGACGGCGCCTCGTGGCGTGACCGGGCGCACTTCTGTGCAGTCGCGGCGCGGGCCATGCGGCAGGCCCTGGTGGACCACCTCCGCCGGAAGTCCGCGGACAAGCGGGGCGGCGGCTGGGAGCGGGTGACGCTCACCGGTGTCCCCGGCCAGGACCCCGACGCGGGCGTGGACCTGCTCGCCCTCGAGGCGGCGCTGGAGCGACTGCAGGCGCTGGACGCGCGGCAGGCGCGCATCGTGGAGCTGCGCTTCTTCGGCGGGCTGTCGGTGGTGGAGGTGGCGGGCTGCCTCGGGGTGTCCGTCAGCACGGTGGAGAAGGAGTGGCGCGCGGCGCGCGCCTGGCTCGGCATGGCGCTCGCGGCGGACGCCCGTTGACCCCGGAGCGCTCCCGCTAGGGAGAGGAGGACTGGGCGACGGCGGCTTCGGCGCGCTCGAGGGCCACGCGGGCCCGGCGCGTGCCCCTCGCCCGCGGTCCCAGCTGGGCCTCCTGGATGGCCACCACCTTCCTGAGGAGGTCACGGGCCGCCACGTGCTCCCCCAGGCCCAGCATGGCCTGGGGCATGAGGCTGGTGGCCCCCGCCGTCACCCAGTGCGAGTCCCCGTAGCGCTTGCGGTGCAGGTCCACGGTGGCCTGCGCGATGGCTCGCGCCTCGGCGTAGCGGCCCTGCAGCAGCCGCAGCCGTGCCTCCCCGTTGCGGTTGAGCGTCACCTGCGGGTGCTCCGCGCCATACACCTCGATGAGGATTCCGAGCGACTCGTTCATCAGCCGCTCCGCCTCGTCCAGCTCGCCCAGGTCCATCGCGATGGCCCAGTGCAGCGTCAGCTGGATGGCCACGCGCGGGTGCCGGGGCTCCAGCACCCGCTGGCGGATGGCGAGCGCCCGCGCGAGGAGCGGCCTCGCCTCGGCACCGCGCTCCTCCTCCTTCAGCATCCACGCGAGGTTGTGCAGGACGCTGGCCACCTCGGGGTGCTCCGCCCCGTGCTCGGCGGTGGAGAGCGCGAGCGACTCGCGGAAGAGCGCCTCCGCCTCCCGGTAGCTCCCCACGTTGACGAGCAGGATGCCCAGCTGGTTGAGGACGTCCCCCAGCTCGTCGCGCGAGTACCCCCCGCTGGTGGCCAGCGCACGCGCCATGTCGAGCGCCTCGCGGAAGTGGGCCTCGCCCGCGCGGAAGTCCCCCGACTCGCGCGCAATCTTTCCGGCAATGAGGAGCGCCCGTGCCACGTCCCGGTGGGCGCCCCGGTGCAGCGCGCGCTCGAGCGCGAGGCAGCGCTCCGTCGCGGCACGCGCCTCCGGGAACTCGCCGCGGCTCTCCTTCAACGAGGCGAGCGCGCGCAGGACGGAGGCGGCCTCCTCGCTGCCGGGGAGCCGGCCCTCCGCGTGCATGCGCGCGGCGGTGAGCACCTGCTCCCCGGCCAGGTCCTCCAGCCCGAGCGCGCTGTAGGCACGGCCGAGCGTGAGGCGCACTGCGGCCTCCACCTCCGGCTGCTGCGCGAGCGAGCCCGCAGCGAGCCGCTCCGCGGAGCGGTCGAGTGCCTGTCGCACCGTGAGCTGGGCTCCCAGCGCGCGGTCGGGGGTGGCCTCGAGGAGGAGCTGGGAGAGGAAGTCGACGGTGGCGGCGGACTTGGCGGCCTCGCGCTGGGCGGAGTCGCGGGCGGCCTCGGCCTCGGCGCGCTGGGAGGCCTCGGCCGCCCGGGCGGCCTCTGCGCGGCGGAAGAGGGCGAAGCTGGTGCCGCCGCCAGCGGCGAGGGCGAGGAAGATGCTCGCGCCGGCGGCGACGGCCAGGCGGTTGCGCCGCACGAAGCGACCCAGGCGGTAGGGCGTGCCGCCGGGGTGCGCCGCCACCGGCTGGTGCCGCAAGAAGCGCCGCACGTCCTCGGCGAAGTCCGCCGCGGAGGCGTAGCGCTCCTCGCGCCGCTTCGCCATGGCGCGGGCCACCAGGTGGCTGACGTCCCCGGCGAGCCTCGCGTCCCGCTCGGAGAGCGGCACCACGCGGGCGTCGCGCACGTGGGCGCGCGCCGCCTCGAAGCTGAGCCCGGAGAGGTGGAAGGGCCGGACGCCACACAGCAGCTCGTAGGCGATGACGCCCAGCGCATACACGTCCGCGCGGATGTCCAGGCCCCCCTCCGGCCACAGCTGCTCGGGCGCCATGTAGGCCAGCGTGCCGGACACCTCGCCCACCCGGGTGGGGGCGCCGGAGGCCTGCAGCGGCAGGGAGATGCCGAAGTCCAGCACCTTGGGCTGGCCGGACGCGGTGACGCGGATGTTGTCGGGCTTCAAGTCCCGGTGCACCAGGCCTCGCAGGTGCGCGTGGTGCACCGCGTCCGCAACCTGCGCCAGGAGGCCCAGCACCCGGCGCACGTCCCCCCTCAGCCCCGCCACGTACTCCGAGAGCGACGGCCCCTCCACCAGCTCCATGGCGAAGGAGATGTGGCCGACGTCCTCCACCACCTCGTAGACCTGCGGGATGCCCGGGTGCTGAAGCTGCGCGAGCGCCTGCGCCTCGAAGCGGAAGCGCTCCACCGCCGCAGGCGACAGCACCCACCAGTGGATGGTCTTCAGCGCCACCTCGCGCCGCGGCTGGCTCTGCTCCGCCCGGTACACCGTGCCCATGGCGCCCGCGCCCATGACGCCCAGGATGCGGTACTCCCCCACCCGCTCCGGCATCCGCTCCGCACCCGGAGGCCCGAGCGCGTCCAGCGCCACCAGCCCCGGCCCCGCCCCCTCCGCCGTGCGCAGCAGCGACCGCCGCTCGTCCTGCGACAGCATGGCCTCCACCGCCCGCTGCAGCTCCACGTCCCCGCCCGCCCGCGCCCCCAGGTACGCCGAGCGCTCCTCCATCGGCAGCGCACACGCCTCCTCGAACAGCGCCACCACCTGCCGGTACCGCTCCGGGGTCACCGGCCCTCCTCGCGGTCCCGCGCGACGTCCCTGGTGGCGCCCCTCATGGGGCGTGAGCGTACCACGCCCCCAAGGCCCGCCCCCCCCCGCGAAGGCCCAGCGCCAGGGGCGCCCGGCCTCACCGCAGCGCGCGTCGGTGGCCGCACCGCTCCCGTGAGCGCGCCCCTTCAGCGCGCCGGCTTGGCCATGGCGCGCCAGAGGATGTCGAAGAGCACGTCGAACTGCTCGACGAGGGGGCGCTTCTCCCCGCGCACGATGTGCATCAGCACCACGCGCGCGATGATGCCCATGAAGACGTCCAGCAGCATCTTGCTGGACACGCGGTCGTCCAGCACGCCCCGGCGCTGGCCGTCCTTGAGCACCCCGAGGAAGGCGCCCATCAGCTCCGGGCTCTCGTAGGAGCGGATGTTGCCGTAGCGCGCGGCGGGCACCGCGGTGGACAGCAGCATCATCACCGCCGGGTGCCGGTCCATGAAGTCCAGCGTCACCCAGCACGTCTTGCGCAGCCGCTCGCGCGGCTCGTCGATGCCCTGCAGGTGGTCCATCATCCGCTCGGAGAGCCGGCCCAGGCACATGTCGAGCACCGCGTAGACCAGCTCCTCCTTGCCGCCGAAGTACTTGTAGAGCGTCTGCAGCGACACGCCCGCATCGCGCGCCACCTCCACCAGGGAGACCGCGTGGAAATCCCGGCTGGAGAAGAGCTCCAGCACCGCCGCCTCCACCCGGCGCAGCGTCTCCGGCCGCATCTCGTCCAGCGGGGCCCGCGCGACCTCCCCCCGCTTGCCCGCCTGCCTGCCCTCTTCCGTGCCCCGGACGGTCCGTGCGCGTTCCGACATGGAAATCCAGATTACCATCGCCTCCCCATGGGCGCCAGACGTGGACCGCGGGCTTGACTGGCGTGTCAACGTGCGCCCAGCATTGGGGCCTGCCGCAGAGACGGTAATCCGAATTACCCGCCCCGGAGCCCCGCCATGCCCATCAGCAACTTCCCCTCCGCCTGGATGACGGAGGAGCACCGGATGCTCCTCGAGACGGCCACCCGCTTCTTCAAGGAGAAGTGGGCCCCGCGCGACGCGAAGTGGCGCGAGCAGCACTGCCTGGACCGCGACGCATGGCGCGAGGCGGGCGAGCAGGGCTTCTTGTGCGCCTCCACGCCCACCGAGTACGGCGGGGGCGGCGGGGACTTCGGGCACGAGGCCGCCCTCATCCTGGCGCAGGGCGAGGCGGACATTGGCGGCTTCGGCGGCTCACTGCACTCGGGCATCGTGGCCCCGTACATCTTCCACTACGGAAATGAGTCCCAGAAGCAGCGCTGGCTGCCCAAGCTGGCGACCGGCGAGCTCATCGGCGCCATTGCCATGACCGAGCCCGGCACCGGCTCGGACCTGCAGGGCATCCGCACCACCGCGGTGCGCGACGGGGACTTCTACCGCCTCAACGGCTCGAAGACGTTCATCACCAACGGGCAGCTGGGCAACCTCGTCATCGTGGCGGCGCGCACCGGCAAGAAGGCGGACGGCGCGCACGGCATCTCGCTGCTGGTGGTGGAGACGGACAAGGCGGAGGGCTTCCGCCGCGGGCGCAACCTCGAGAAGATCGGCATGGACGCCCAGGACACGTCCGAGCTGTTCTTCGAGGACGTGCGCGTGCCAGCCGCCCACCTGCTCGGCGGCGAGGAGGGCCAGGGCTTCGTGCAGCTGATGCAGCAGCTCCCCCAGGAGCGGCTCATCGTGGCGGTGGGCAGCGTGGCCGCCATGGAGCTCGCCCTCCAGCAGACCGTGGCCTACACCAAGGAGCGGCAGGCCTTCGGCAAGCCGGTGTTCGCCTTCCAGAACACCCGCTTCAAGCTGGCCGAGTGCCAGGCGGCGCTGCTCTCCACACGCGCCATGGTGGACAACGCCATCTCGGCCCACCTCAAGGGCGAGCTCGGCGTGGAGCAGGCCGCGCTGGTGAAGTACTGGGCCACCGAGCAGCAGTTCAAGGTGATGGACGAGTGCCTGCAGCTCTTCGGCGGCTACGGGTACATGAAGGAGTACTCCATCGCCCGGCTGTGGACCGACGCGCGCGTTCAGCGCATCTACGCCGGCACCAACGAGATCATGAAGGAGCTGGCCTCCCGCTTCCTGTGAGCGGCCGCGCCGCCTCCCCTTTGCAGAACCCCGGAACGACCATGACCGACATCTACATCTACGACGCCGTGCGCACCCCGCGCGGCAAGGGCAAGAAGGACGGCAGCCTCCACCAGGCCACCCCGGTGTGGCTGCTGCGCACCCTCCTGCAGGCGCTGCAGGCCCGCAACAGCCTGGACACCTCGCTGGTGGACGACGTGGTGCTGGGCTGCGTGACGCCGGTGGGCGAGCAGGGCGCGGACATCGCGCGCATCGCCGTGCTCGACGCCGGCTGGCACGAGTCGGTGGCCGGCGTCACACTCTCGCGCTTCTGCGCCTCGGGCCTCGAGGCGGTGAACCTCGCCGCGGCCAAGGTGGCGAGCGGCATGGAGCAGATGGTGGTGGCCGGCGGCGTGGAGTCCATGAGCCGCATCCCCATGGGCAGCGACGGCGGCGCGTGGGCCATGGACCCGCGCGTGAACACCGCGCTCGGCTTCATCCCCCAGGGCGTGAGCGCAGACCTCATCGCCTCGCTCGAGGGCTTCTCCCGCCAGGACCTGGACGCCTACGCCGCCCGCTCCCACCAGCGCGCCGCCAAGGCCCGCGCCGAGGGCCACTTCAAGAAGTCCGTGGTGCCGGTGAAGGACCTCAACGGCATGACGCTGCTGGCGGAGGACGAGACCATCCGCCCGAGCACCACCGTCGAGTCGCTCGCGTCCCTCAGCCCCTCCTTCGAGATGATGGGCCAGATGGGCTTCGACGCCACGGCGCTCGCCCGGTACACCACCGTGGAGCGCATCCACCACGTGCACCACGCGGGCAACTCCTCGGGCATCGTGGACGGCGCAGCGCTGGTGCTGGTGGGCAGCAAGGAGGCGGGCGCGAAGGCCGGCCTGAAGCCCCGCGCGCGCATCCGCATGTGCGCGGTCACGGGCTCCGAGCCCACCATCATGCTCACCGGCCCCACCCCCGCGGCCCGCAAGGCGCTGGGCAAGCTCGGCATGAAGCCCACCGACATCGACCTGTGGGAGATCAACGAGGCCTTCGCCACCGTCCCCATGAAGACCGCGCGCGACCTCGGCGTGTCGCTCGACCGCGTCAACGTGAACGGCGGCGCCATCGCCATGGGGCACCCGCTGGGGGCCACCGGCGCCATCATCCTGGGCACCCTGCTCGACGAGCTCGAGCGCACGGGCAAGTCCACCGGCCTCGCCACGCTGTGCGTCGGCGGCGGCATGGGCATCGCCACCATCATCGAGCGCGTCTGAGGAGCCACCGCACATGAGCACTGCAACGAGCGCCATCACCGTCGACGTCGACGCGGACGGCCTGGGCCTGGTCACCATCGACCAGCCCGGCCGCTCGATGAACGTCCTCAACCCTACCCTCGTCGAGCCGCTGGCCGCCCTGGTGGAGCGGCTGGAGAAGGACGCGGGCCTCAAGGGCCTCGTCCTCACCTCGGGCAAGCCCCAGTTCATCGTGGGCGCGGACATCGACCAGCTGGCGCGCATCCAGACTGCGGAGGAGGCCTTCACCCTCTGCGAGCAGCTCAAGGGGCTGCTGCGCCGCCTGGAGAAGAGCGGCAAGCCGGTGGTGGCCGCCCTCAACGGCACCGCGCTCGGCGGTGGCCTGGAGGTGGCCCTGGCCTGCCACGCCCGCTTCGCGCTGAACGACCCCAAGCTCAAGCTCGGCCTGCCCGAGGTGAAGCTCGGCCTGCTCCCCGGCGGCGGCGGCACCCAGCGGCTGCCGCGCCTGGTGGGCATCCAGAAGGCCATGGAGCTCATCACGCAAGGCACCGAGGTGAGCGCCGCGGAGGCCAAGGAGCTCGGCTTCGTGACCGACCTCGCCGAGAGTCGCGAGGAGCTGCTGGAGAAGGCGCGCGCCTGGGCGAAGGCCAACCCCAGGCCGCAGGCCCCGTGGGACAAGTCCGGCTTCCGCTTCCCCGGCGGTGACTCCAAGCACCCGGCCGTGGCGCAGCTGCTGGCCATCGCCCCGTCGGTGGCCAACGCCAAGAGCCACGGCAACTACCCGGCCATCACCCACATCCTCTCCTGCATCTTCGAGGGCGGGCTGCTGGACATCGACAGCGCGCTCGAGGTGGAGAGCCGCTACTTCGCCGCGTGCGTCATGTCGCAGGAGTCGCGCAACATGATCGGCACGCTGTGGTACCAGCTCAACGCCATCAAGAAGGGCCAGTCCCGGCCCAAGGACCTGCCGGTGCGGCAGGCGAAGAAGGTGGGCATCCTCGGCGCGGGCATGATGGGCGCGGGCATCGCGTACGTGACGGCCAAGGCCGGCGTCGACGTG
>JAKEEX010000893.1 GCA_022616315.1 Myxococcaceae bacterium | reverse complement strand
GTGCCGGTGCTCGTGGATTGCACCGCCGCGGACGGCATGGAGGCGACGTACCACGACGCCTTCGCGCGTGGCATCCACGTGGTGGCGGCCAACAAGAAGCCTCTGGCGCTGCCGTGGGCCGAGCGCGAGTCACTGCTCGCCGCGGCCCGGCGCCACCACCGCACCTACCACTACGAGACGACCGTGGGCGCGAGCCTGCCCGTCATCGACACGCTCGCCAACCTCGTGCGCACCGGCGACACGGTGCGCCTGGTGGAGGGTGCCCTCTCGGGAACGCTCGGTTTCCTGAGCGACGCAGTGACGCGCGGGGTGCCCCTGTCTGCGGCAGTGCGGGAGGCCCGAGAGCGGGGCTACTCAGAGCCCCACCCGCGAGAGGACCTCAGCGGCATGGACGTCCGCCGCAAGGCGCTCATCCTCGCCCGCGAGCTGGGCCTTGCGCTCGACCTCGACGATGTGGAGGTAGAGCCCTTCGTCCCGGCGGCGCTCCTGGCAGAGGATTCACCCGAGGCCTTCCTCGCCTCGCTGGAGCGGCTGGACCGCGAGGTGGAGGAGCGGGTGCGCGCACTGCAGAGCGAGGGGAGGGTGCTGCGCTACCTGGCACGCATCGACCCTGCTGCTCACGGCACCGGGCGCCCGACCGTGAAGGTGGGGCCCGTCGGCGTGGACCGCGGGCACCCGGCCGCGCACTTGAAGGGCGCCGAGGCCCTCGTGGCCTTCACCACCGAGCGTCATCGTGAGTTCCCCCTCCTGGTCCGCGGTGCCGGCGCAGGCGGCGAGGTGACGGCCTCGGGGGTGCTCGCGGACGTGCTCCGAATCGCTCAGGCGTTGCGGGGACGGTGAGCCGTCAGAGGGTCCATCCGATGGTGGGAGCGCGTCCGGGACGGCACCATGGTGCGCATCAGACTTCGTGCGTCGCGTGCACTCCATTCCGTGGCGGATAGGCCGCGGGTAGCCTCACCTCACCGTGCCTTCGTCTGATAGCGTGCGAGCACGGTTTCCGGGCCGAGGCCACGCCGTCCTTGGCGTGAAGCTAACCGGGCGGTGGGGGGCATCCATGCGAACGAGCTGGCTTGCGCTGATGGTGGTGCTGGCTGCGTGCGGCAGTCCGCACAGCGTCACGAGCGCAGACTTCCTGGCCGTGCGCGGGGGCATCCTAACGCTGAAGGGTAAGGGCCTCGGCGCCACCCAGGGCGCAAGCGTGGTGCGCGTCGGTGAGGCGCTTGCTTCCGAGTACCTCTCCTGGACGGACACGGAGGTGCGAGTCCGTGTACCGCGTGCGACTCTCCTGGGCACGGTGGATGTCGCCGTCGTCGTGGCGGGCAGGGAGGCGCACGCCACCACTCGCGTCGTCCTGGCGCGGCCGTTGAGCGCGCGTCATGCCCACAGCCTGGCGCTGAAGGCGGACGGCACCGTCGTGGCCTGGGGCCTCAACTTCCAAGGGCAGGCCACCGTGCCCCCGGGGCTCTCGGACGTCGTGGCGATCGCGGCCGGTCATGGCCACAGCCTGGCGCTGAAGGCAGACGGCACCGTCGTGTCTTGGGGCAACAACTCCGACGGGCCCTTCGGGCCAGCCACCGTGCCCTCGGGGCTCTCGGACGTCGTGGCCATCGCAGCCGGCTCTGGCCACAACCTGGCGCTGAAGGCGGACGGCACCGTGGTGGCCTGGGGCCGCAACGACTTCGGGCAGGCCACCGTGCCCCCGGGGCTCTCGGACGTCGTGGCCAT
>JAKEEX010000892.1 GCA_022616315.1 Myxococcaceae bacterium | reverse complement strand
GGGGGTGCTGCTGGACAGGCTGGACGCGGTGGCGCGCGGAGAGCGGCAGGTGTGCCTCCCCACCGGCATTGAGGTGTGGGACGAGTTGCTCGGCGGACTGCAGGCCGGGGTGGTGACGTTCATCGGCGCCCAGCCCAGCGTGGGCAAGTCCGCCCTGGTGGGCGCCATGGTGCGAAACCTCGCGCAGGCGGGGCACCGGGTGGGCCTCTTCAGCCTCGAGGACTCCCCGGACTGGCTGCCCGAGAGGGCCGTCGCCCACGACTCGGGCATTCCCGTGAAGGTGCTCTCCACGCAGCGCCTGTACCGGGAGCAGATGCAGGCGGTGGGGGACGCGGCCACGCGCGCCTACGAGTGGGCGGCCCGGGTGGTGCGCGAGGGGAGGAGCGGCCTCACCGCGCGCCAGGTGGCCGCCACCGCCCGGCAAATGGTGGTGCAGTACGGCTGCCGCGCCATCTTCCTGGACCACCTGGGCGAGCTCGACGTGGAGGCCGCCCAGCACGACAGGCATGACTTGGCCGTCGCCAACGCGGTGCGAATGCTGCGCGACGTCGCCAAGGACTTCGGCATTCCGGTGGTGGTGTGCGCGCACTTCCACAGGCCGAGGGGCAACTCCGACGCGGAGCCGCGCTACATGCGGCCCTCCTCCGCCTCCTGGGCCAACAGCGCGGGCGTGGAGCGGATGGCGCGCGTCGCGGTGGGCCTGTGGCTGTCCAAGGACGAGGCGCTGCAGGGCTACGTCATTGCGACGGTGCTGAAGCAGACGAAGGGGGACAAGGACATCGACTTCGCCATGAGGCTGCACCGCCCCTCGGGCCTCATCGAGAAGACAGGGGGCAGACGCCCCGAGGACGTGCGGGGGCACCACGAGGAGTCCCGGCCATGAGCGTCACCTGTCCCGAGTGCGGCAAGGAATGGCGCATCCCCGCGTGCGCGGGGGAACCGTGGAGGCGTGCAACGGGCGGCTGGACGTGGCGGGCGCATCCCCGCGTGCGCGGGGGAACCTCTGACCGAAGTTAGAACAGACACACGG
>JAKEEX010000891.1 GCA_022616315.1 Myxococcaceae bacterium | reverse complement strand
AGGCCGAGGCGCGCCGTCATGGCGAAGAGCAGCGCCCCCACGCCGATGGGTGCCAGCTTGAGCACCCAGTCGATGAGGCGCATCAAGACGTCGTACATCCCCTGGATGACGTCACGCAGGCGCAGCGCGGCATCGGTCGGGGTGGCGGAGAGCGCCGCACCGAAGAAGAGCGCGAAGATGATGACGCCCAGCATGTCCCCCGTGGCGGCCGCCTTGACGGGGTTGTCGGGCACCATGTTGACGAGGATGCCCACCGGTGAGGCGTCGGTGGGCGCGATCGCTGCCGCCGGGGCCTTGCTGGCCGCCGCCAGGGCGCGCACCTCGTCGGACATGCCCTTGCCGGGCTCGAAGACGTTCACCAGCACCAGGCCGATGAGGACCGCGATGGCGGAGACGAACACGGTGTAGCCGAGCATCCGCATGCCCAGCTTCCCCATCTGCTTGAGGTCTAGCTCGCACACGCCCATCACCAGCGCGGCGAAGAGCAGCGGCACCACGAGCATGAAGAGCAGGCGCAGGAAGAGCTGGCCCACCGGCTGGGCCACCTTCTCCACCGCCCACATCACCCCCTGCTGGAACTCCCCGCCCAGGGAGGCCCCGAGGAGGTTGGCCGCCAGCCCTGCTCCCACGCCGATACCGATGCCGAGAAGAATTCGTCCCTGGGCGTTCATGAGGCGGCGAGTCTGTCACACATTGGGCCCGCCCTCGTCGTGGGAAGTGAGGACGGGGGGCATGCGGGCAGGCAGCGGATTCGCCGCAGCGCGGCGCTGGAGCTCACAGCCCCCTCACCCCGTCCCTCTCCCAGGGGGAGAGGTGAATGTGCTCACAGGGGATGGGGGGAGATCAGTCCCGGTAGCCCTGCGCCTGGAGCTGGAAGAGGTGCGCGTAGCGCCCACTGCGCGCGAGGAGCTCGTGGTGCGTCCCGAGTTCCTCGAGCCTTCCCTTGTGCAGCACGCAGATACGGTCCGCCACGCGCACCGTGGAGAAGCGGTGGCTGATGATGAGCGCGGTCCGGTCCTGCGCCAGGCGCTTGAAGCGGACGAACAGCTCGTGCTCGGCCTCCGCGTCGATGCTGGCAGTGGGCTCGTCGAAGAGGAGCACCTCCGCGTCGCGCATGAACGCCCGCGCCACCGCGAGCTTCTGCCACTGCCCTCCCGAGAGCTCCTGCCCCTTCTCGAACCAGCCGCCCAGCATGGTGTCGAAGGACTGCGGGAGCCCCTGGATGACCGGCAGCGCCCCACCCCGCTCCGCCGCCACGGCGATGCGCTCCCGGTCCCCGAGGTGGGCCACGTTGCCCAGCCCGATGTTCTCTCCTGCCGAAAATTGGTAACGAACGAAATCCTGGAACACAGCACCGATGCGCGCGCGCAGGTCCTCCGCGTCCATCTCCGCGATGTCCACCCCGCCGTACAGGATGCTCCCCTCCGTAGGCGTGTAGAGACGCAGCAGCAGCTTCAGCAGCGTGCTCTTCCCTGCCCCGTTCTCTCCCACGAGCCCCAGCTTCTCGCCCGGCTGGAGCGTGAGGGACACGTCGCGAAGCGCCCACTCCTCCT
>JAKEEX010000890.1 GCA_022616315.1 Myxococcaceae bacterium | reverse complement strand
TGCCGAGGCGCGCGCCGGCGCATCCGCCGGAGCGGGCAGTTCCCGCATCTCCCTGACTCCCCACTCCCCCAATCGCCCCTCTCCCCCTGGGAGAGGGACCTACCGCTGCACCCGGAAGGGGATGCGCAGCGTGCCGAACGCCTTGTCGCGTCGCGCATCCGTCAGGGTGGCGACGAGCTCCACGCGCTGCTCGTGGGTTCCCACGTCGGGGAAATAGAGGAAGCCGGACATGGTGCCGCCGTCCTCGAGCGTGCCCTCGGGGAGGGCCCGCCGAACCATGTCCCGTGTGGGCAGCGGCTCCACCACCACAGGCACAGTCCAGGCGCCCCATCCGCCCCACGGGCCCCACCACGGTCCGAAGCCCCACGGTCCTCCGAAGCCCCACGGCGAGTACGGACCGTAGGGGCCCCAACCAAATCCCCACGTGAAGCTTCCTCGAATCCTGACGAGCGGGCGCCGGTCGATGACTCCCTCCGCGTGTTGCTCGCCGCCGGCGTCGAAGGGGGGCAAGGCGGCGAAGCGGAAGCCCGAGTCACCCACCAGCACGAAGTTCCCGTGCGTCAGGCGCAGGGGGCGGCCGCTGCGGTTCTCCACCTGCACCAGCAGGGGGACGAGGACGCTCTCCAGGTCCGGAGGATTGCCACGCCACGCATCCGCGTCCACCAGGAGGCGGACACCTTCGCCCTCCGCGGTTGCGGCCTCGGCATCCAGGATGATGTCGGGGTCGGGGATGAGCTGCGTGGTGGTGACGCAGGCGGAACTGGCCAGAAGGAGCGTGAGGACCAGGGTGCGGGCGCGCATGGAAGAGCCCCTCCCAGGCGCGTCTAACGGGGGCGCCAGGTGGACGCCCGGATGGCCCGAGCCCGCCCGTCCTCCGGCCCTGAGGGATACCACTCCCCTCGCCCCCTGGGAGAGGGACAGGGTGAGGGGGTCGGGGCGCAGATGTGCACCCCACACCAGTGGCGCAGCACGGAGAGCGTGCGCGAGCGGCCGGAGGTGCGGAAGATGCCTGCATGGCCCCCACCCGCCTGCACCGACGCACCGCGGTCGTCCTCACCCACGAGGCGCTGGAGGGACCCGGCCTGCTGGGCCCCGCCCTCCGCCGCGCGGGCTTCGACGTGCAGGTGCGACTGTGCGAGCCCCGTCCGGCGGACGCAGGGGCGGACCTGCTCGTCGTGATGGGCGGGCCCATGAGCGTGGAGGACACGGAGCGTCATCCGTTCCTCGCGGAGGAGCGAGCGCTCCTGCGCCAGAGGCTCGAGGCGGGACGCACGTGTCTCGGCATCTGCCTGGGGGCGCAGCTGCTCGCGGCGGCTGCGGGGGCGCGCGTCTTCCCCGGGGAGCGCGGCATGGTGCTGGGAGTGCTGCCGGTGACGCTCACCTCGGAGGGGCTCGCGGACCCGCTCTTCGCCGGATTCGAGGAGCGCTTCGAGGTGGTGCACTGGCACGCGGACACCTTCGAGCTCCCTCACGGTGCGCAGCTGCTCGCCGCGAGCGCGCGCTACCCCCACGAGGCCTTCCGGCTCGGTGCCTCCTACGGCGTGCAGTGGCACCCGGAGGTGGACGTCGCCACCTTCACGCGCTGGGTGCACGAGTCCCCGGAGGACCTCGCGCGGGTGGGCCGCAGCGCCGACGAGGTGCTCGCGCGGGACGTTCCGAGGCTCGAGCACGTGCAGCAGCACGCGGTCCTCCTGCTAGAGCGGCTCGCCCTCTTCTTTGCGCGGGAGGTGGGCGCAGGAGGTGGCGAGCGCTACCTCTTCACCGTGCAGGCGGCCACGCGGCTGGGGGAGCGCGGCGTGGTGCTCTCTCCGGGAATCCCGCGGCGCACGCCCATCGTGCGCGTGGGCGAGCCCATCACCCTCCAGCGCCCGGACGGCAGCCGCGTGGGGGGCACCGTGCGCGGCATGGCCAGCTTCGGACAGACGGGCGCCGCCATCCCGCTGCTCGTCGCGCTGGATGACCCGGAGGCGGAGGTGCCCGCGGGCTCCGAGGCCCTCAGCCAGTTGCCGGCCCCCTGACACCTGGCCAACGAACGAGATTGTCACAAGGCCGACTGGCGACCACTCGCCCTGTCGCCCGGGACGATTCCGGCGCGACTGCGGCGATGTCATGAAGGGTCGCCATTCACCCCCGTGTGCCTCACGCGCACGGCCGGGCTGCAAGCACCAGGGGGCGGCATGTTTCTGGCGCACGCGAGGCGTCTCTGCCGGGGCGGACTCCTGGGTGCGCTCGTCGCGCTCGCCGCGTGCCGGCAGCCGGAGGCGGGCGTGGCGCTGGAGGCGCGCCCCGCGCCGGACATCCAGGCGCAGGCGGTGGACGGGGAGGCGTTCCGCCTCCGTGACTACCGCGGCCGCGTGGTGCTGCTCACGTTCGGCTACACGTCGTGCCCGGACGTCTGTCCTCTGACGCTCTCGCGGCTCAAGGGGCTCTACGCCCGGCTCGGACCACGCGCGGAGGGGGTGGCCGCGGTGTTCGTCTCGGTGGACCCGGAGCGCGACACACCCGAGCGGCTCCACGCCTACCTCTCCGCGTTCGACAAGCGCTTCCGCGGCCTCGCCCTGGCGCGCCCCGCTCTGCGGCCGGTGCTGGACGCGTTCGGCGTGACCGCCACGCGCAGGCTCGCGGACCCCCGCCGCTACCGCAACCTCCCGAAGGGCGTGGAGGCGCCCTACAGCATCGACCACACGTCGGGCTTCTTCGTCATCGACAAGGAAGGGCAGCTGCGCGTGCGCTTCCCGCACGAGACCCCTGCGGAGCAGATGGCACCGCAGGTGCTCCGCATGCTGGAGGAGGAGCCCCACTCATGAGCGGCCGCACGACACTGCTGTGGGGCATCTTCCGCGTCCTGCCGGTCGGGGCGCCGGGCGGTCCTGTGCCCCTGCCCCCGCCCCCGCCCAGACGGGCTCCACGCGGAGGGGGCCACCGGCGCCTGCTCCCTCCCGGCGGGGCGGCCCCGGGGTGGAAGAGTGCGCCGCAGTCGGATGGGAGCCCTTCCCACCCCGGACCTGGAGGGCTGCTGGAGCGTCCAGCTGCCACCGGAGTCCAGCGTCCCCGGTCTCCCTCGCCCATCACCTCGCGAGCAGACCCCCCGTCCCGCGGTTGCTGGCCCCGTCCCTGCAGTCCTCCCACTCGGGAAAGGAGGGATGCGAGTGGGGCTGCGGCCCTTGATGCGGCGACCAGTGAAGCCAACGGGAAGTGAGCTCGCACGGACATGGGAGGTGCCGGTCGGCCCGGGGCCTCCAGGCGGCGAGCAGTGCGCGGGCGCCGCCCCCGGCTTCGGGGGCGGCGCTTGCCGCTGGCGCGGAATGCCCATGCACAAGCAGTGCGCGCGTCAGTAATGAATGGGCGCGCCATGTCCGTCATTTCTCTCTTCGTGCTCGCCGTGGGGCTCGCCATGGACGCGACGGCCGTCGCGGCGGCGAGCGCCTTCGCGGCGCCACGCGTGCGGGTGCGGGATGCCCTGCTTCTCGCCACCGCCTTCGGTGGGGCACAGGCGCTCATGCCTGCCCTCGGATGGTGGGTGGGCGCGCGCTTCGCTGCCTACGTCCAGGCGTGGGACCACTGGCTCATCTTCGTGCTGCTCGCCGGAATCGGCGGAAAGATGATCCACGAGGCCCTGTCGCACCGGAAGCAGAGCGCGGAGGAGCACGCGCGGGAGCTGGCGAAACGGCGCGATGCGTTCCACCCCGCGACGCTCGCGGTGATGGCGCTCGCCACGAGCATCGATGCGCTCGCCGCGGGCGTGACGCTGCCGCTGCTGGGCTTCCCCGTGGGCGCGGCCGTCGCCTGCATTGGCCTCGTCACCTTCGCGCTGTGCCTCGGCGGCGTGGCCGCCGGGCGGCGCTTCGGCGAGCACCTCGGAGAGAAGCTGGACGTGCTCGGCGGCGTGGTGCTCATCGGACTGGGCGTGAAGACGCTCGT
>JAKEEX010000889.1 GCA_022616315.1 Myxococcaceae bacterium | reverse complement strand
GAAGGCCACGCCCGACACGCGCAGGTGCGACGGCGCGACGCCGCTGCGAACGAAGCGCGTCACGAGGCCATCGTCGCTCAGGCTGCCGCGTCGGCCCGAGAGCGCGTAGCCCACCTCCACACGTGCGTCCGACACGACCGGAGGCAGAGGAGCGGGCGGGGTGGGCTGGGCAGCGGCAACGCTCGCACACAGAGCGCACACCACCGCCACCGCCCTGCGCCACGCTGCTGCGTCTCCACAAAATTCCACGATGCGCGCATCATACCGGGCATCGCACACCTCCCCCCAATCTTCTGACGGGGGTGAACAGCGCGCACACATGCACACCCGTCGGTTCCGTCCCATCCTCGTGTGTCCTCCCCGGAGCACGAACCCTTCGCATCGCATTCGTTTCAGCGCCCACCCGCTCGGGACGCGTGCGGAGCGGAGAGCCCGGGGTAGCGTGCGGGCGTTGCGGCAAGACACGTCCCGTCACCACGCTGGAGTCGAGCCCGTGCGAACGCAGAAGCCCTCGTCCACCCCTCCCTTCCCTCACCCGCTGGGGGAGGAGCAGGGTGAGGGGGCCGTGCGACCACTCTCCCCTCTCCCGCTGGGAGAGGGACAGGGTGAGGGGCCTGTGCAACCACGCGCTGCATCCGTGAAGCGCATCACAAGCACACTGCTGGCCACACTCCTGCTCGCGGCGCTGCCCGCGTTCGCCGCGCCGCTGTTCCCCACGCAGGACGCGAACCTCCGCGCGGCCGTGGGCGTTCCGTACATGTACAACCCCGAGGGCGCCATCCGCGTCACCGGGACGCCTCCGCTCAGCTTCAGTGTGTGCGCGGGCCCCGGGGGCTTCCTCGTGGACGCGGAGACGGGGGCCGTGCGCTGGACACCGACCGCGCCGGGCACCACCGAGGTGTGCGTGCGCGTGCAGGACGGCAGCGGTGGGATGTCGGACCTCTACCTCATCATCAGCGTCACCGACGTCGCGCCGGCACCTCCCACGGCGAAAGCGAGCGCCACCCCCTCCGAAGGCCCCGCGCCGCTCCAGGTGACGCTGGATGCCTCCGGCTCGACGGCCGCAGCGGGCGTGCTCGTGCGCAGCTACGCCTGGCATCCGAGCGATGCCAGCGTGACGTTGCACGGACAGCAGGTCAGCCACGCCTACGCAGTGCCTGGCGGCTACCAGGCGCGCGTGGTGGT
>JAKEEX010000149.1 GCA_022616315.1 Myxococcaceae bacterium | reverse complement strand
TGGGGCTACCAGTTCCCCTCCGCCGTGGTGATGGCGGGTGTGAATGCGCCGCTCGGTGCCGGGCTGAACCTCGCGCTGGAGGCGGGCATGCAGCTGCCGCTCACGGACGCACAGGGGCAGCCCATTGGCCGCCCGGGCCTCCGCGGCTCCGCGGGCCTGCGCTACGTGGGTGACAACCTCGGCCTCACGCTGGGCGCGGCCTACGTGGACATCTCGGAGCCCATGGTTCCGGGGGGAGCCCTCCCGATCATCCCCGTCGTCGACCTCTCGTGGACCTTCTGATGCGCGCGCTCTCTCTCCTTCTGGTGTCGTCTCTGGGCGTCCTGAGCGCCTGCTCCATCGTCGTGGATGTCCAGACGGACCCGGTGGACCAGGCCATCCCCATGACCAGCATCCAGACGAAGGTCTATGGCGAGGTGGCGGTGGACATCCCGGCCGAGGCGCGTGGTGACATCGTCGAGATCACCAGGCTCGCCCTCGAGGCGGTCATGGTGAACCCGGCCGCGCACAGCGACCTGGAGTTTGAGCTGCTGCTGTCCACCGAGGGGCAGGCCACGCCGGACCAGCCGAGCGTGTACCCGGGGGCGCTCGCACCGGCCTACGTGAAGCGTGCCACGGTGCTCGTCCCGGTCACCACGGTGCGGCACGGCGAGAGCCTCCCGGTGGCCATCTACAACGAGCAGTTGCTCGAGGCGGTGACCACCGCGCCGCGCATCTGGCTCATCGCGGCCAACACGCTGAAGCCGCTTGCGCCGCTGGACCCCGACTTCGGCGTGGACCCGCTGCCTCTCGAGCTGCGCCTGGAGGATATCGTCGTGAAGGCGCAGGTCCTGAAGTCCTTCGAGGGGGCGAGTGGCGCGCAGGGCGTGCTCGGCCTCTGACACGCCATCCCGGCCAATTCCCCTCTCCCCCTGGGAGAGGGACAGGGTGAGGGGGCTGTGGCGAAGCCGCGTCCCCGTTCAACCTACGCGCGAGCCCGCGCCTCACTCGGGCCCGCAATCCCCACGAGCCGCTCGCTTTCCTCCCAGAGCCTGCGCGCCGCCGCGTCATCTTGCGCCCTGCGCGTCGGACGCTTCGCGCGCCGGTCCTTGAAGTACTCCCCCGTCACGCCCTCCACCGCAGGTGAGGAGGAGAGCCAGACCGCGGTGTCCGCGCCCTTCTCCGGCGTCCGGAGGAAGTACTTCCCGTACCGGAAGAACAGGCCCATGAGCCCCTTGCCGTGTGCGGCGAACCCGGTGGCCACGGTGCCCGGGTGCATGCAGGTGGCGGTGATGCGCGTGCCCGTCAGG
>JAKEEX010000888.1 GCA_022616315.1 Myxococcaceae bacterium | reverse complement strand
TCCCGCGAGGACCTGCTCGAGGAGCTGGACCTCCTGATGATGGTGGGGCGCCCGCCCTTCCAGCCGGATGACTACATCGACGTGCGCGTGGAGAACGACCGGGTGTGGGTGGACCTGGACGTGCGGCTGTCCGCTCCGCCACGGCTGACGGCGTCGGAGGCGGTGGCGCTCGCGGCGGCCGCGGAGCTCCTGCGCCCGTCCGCGGGTGGTGGTGCGGCGCTGGAGAGCGCGCTGGCGAAGCTCGTGAAGGTGCTTCCGGCGCAGGCGCACGCCGCGTACCGGGAGATGGTGCGCAAGATTGACGCCTCCTCGGGTGCGCCCACCGAGCTCGCCCCACTGGCGCAGGCCATCCGTGAGCGCCGCGAGGTGCGCTTCGACTACCTCACGCCCTCGCGGGGACGCACGGAGGCGCGACACGTGCGCCCGCTCGCGCTCTTCAATCACCGTGGCCAGTGGTATCTGAATGCCTTCGACGTGGGGCGCGGGGAGGACCGCCTCTTCCGGCTGGACCGGCTCCAGGGGCTGACGCTCACCGACGAGCGCTTCCAGGCCCCCGCTTCCACCGGTGGGCGCGTGCCCACGCTCGCCGAGGGACGCGGAGAGGTCCGGGTGCGCTTCGGTCCGTCGGCGGCTCCCTACGTGCGTGAGCGCTTCGGTGAGTCCGCGCGGGCGGTGGAGGGAGGCGGCGTGGAGGTGACGGTGCCTGGGGACTCGGAGGTGTGGCTCGTCCGCTGGGTGCTCTCCCATGGCGGCGAGGCCGAGGTGATGGCGCCTCCTTGGGCACGCGAGGCCGTGGCGCGCGCAGCAAGGACCGTCCTCGGCGGTGAGGCACCCTCCAGGTAAGCAGGCGCTTGTCCGACCCCTGACACCCTCCCCGGTCCTGGGGCCGGTGTCCGCCGGTTGGCCATCCGCGTGAGGCGCCTTACCTCGTCAAGGGAATGGCCTCGTTCGACGCCGACCTGCCCGCGCCTCCGGCGGTGCCCCGGTCGCACGCCCTGGAGCGGCAGGCACGCACGCCGCTGTCCGGGGCGCTGAGCCACGCGCTCGCGCGCTTCTACCTTCCGGCGACCCACGCGCTCGTCTCGGGTAACGACTGCACGCTGCTGCGCGACGGCGGCGAGGCGTTCCCGGCCATGCTGGAGGCCATCCGCTCGGCGCAGCGGACAATCCACCTCGAGACGTACATGTTCCTCGCCGACTCGGTGGGGGCGCGCTTCTCCGAAGCTCTGGGCGAGGCGGCCGAGCGCGGCGTGCAGGTGAAGGTCCTCTACGACGCGCTGGGCTCGTGGACGAGCGGGCGCGCCTTCTTCGACAGGATGCGCGCGCGGGGCGTGGACGTGCGTGCCTTCAACCCGCTGAGCCTGCGGCGCCTCAGGAGGGCCATCCGCCGGGACCACCGGAAGATTCTCGTGGTGGATGAGAGCGTGGCCTTCATCGGCGGCATCAACATCTCCGACCACTGGGCGCCGGAGGGGCAGGGGCAGAACTGGCGGGACGACGTGCTGCGCATCTGCGGGCCGGCGGTGGTGGCGCTCGAGCGGCACTTCACGGCGAGCTGGCGCCTGATGGCCCACGAGCGTCTGCGCCAGCTGCATCGCCTGTGGCGGCTGAGCCCGCCGCGGCCGTGTGGCAGCACGGTGCTCTCCGTGCTGGCCAGCCGTCGCAGCATCCACAGGGCCTACGTGCACGCCATCCGGCGCGCGCGCCGCTCGGTGTTCGTCGTGGCCGGCTACTTCATCCCGGACCGGCGCCTCGTGTCCGCGCTGCGCGAGGCGGCACAGCGGGGAGTCGAGGTGAGCCTCGTCCTCAGTGGACGGAGCGACCATCCCATGCTGATGCACGCCACGCGCGCCTTCTACGTGCGTCTGCTCGAGGCGGGCGTGCGCATCCACGAGTGGCGCAGGACGGTGCTCCACGCCAAGACGGCGGTGGTGGACGGCGTCTGGGGCACGGTGGGCAGCTACAACCTCGAGCGCATGAGCATGCTGTTCAACCACGAGGCGAACGTCTTCTTCGCGGACCCGGTCCTGGGCCGCCGCCTCGAAGAGTCCTTCCGCGAAGACTGCGCGCTCTGCTGGCCCGTCGAGCTCCAGGCCTTCCAGCGCAGACCCCTCTGGCAGAAGGCGCTCGAGCGGGTCCTCTACTTCTTCCGCAAGCTCCTCTGAGCATCCGTCCCCTCTCCCCCTGGGAGGGGACGACCCGGTCACCTGTCTGCGCAGACTCAAGCCGGGTAGGCCCTTCTGGCATGACGAGGCGCTCCGGGTTGGACGCATTCACACCGCGGATGAAGTCGGCACCTCGGTGAGGCACGGTGCGGGAAGCACGGTGCACCGTGTGTGACGTGGGTGAGCGCTCCCGTGCTGGCCTGCGGGTGCTCTGACTGCCGCGGGGCGGAGAGGTTGTGCCGGGTGCTGCACTTGCGGGCGCTCTGGGGGGAAGGGGGACCTTGGGAGTGCACGGGTGCTCGGGCTGCACCCTGGGGACAGGGGTACACCCCCACCG
>JAKEEX010000148.1 GCA_022616315.1 Myxococcaceae bacterium | reverse complement strand
CGCATCATCAACCGGCAGTCCATTCCGCAGACGCTCTAGCGGAAACTCCGTTCCGAGGACGTGTCATGAACCTCAAGAACCTCTTCATCACCTCGGTGGCGACCCTCGGGCTCGCCTGCACCGGGACCGCGGACTCTCCCGTCAACGTCCTCAATGCGGTCGCCTTCGACGACAGCTGCAGCCCTGACAAGAGCCTGTATACGCCGTGGGGCGAGCTGAACCTCGACCTGGTCAACACGCTGGGCTACGGCTCCGCGACCTGGGTCTTCTACTGGGAGTCCAACCTCCAGCCCATCTCCACCAACGTGGGTGGTGACGTGGTGAGTGGGGCGGACATGAACGACTTCATCGCGGAGCGCGTGGAGGTCACGTACACGCTGGAGCCCGCGGTCAACGGGGTCTCCGAGCTCGCGGCCCAGAGTACCTCGCAGTATTCGGTGCTGCGGCCGGGCGCAAAAGAGGAGGGTCAGGTCGCCATCCCGCTCATCCCTCCGCAGACGATGCAGGAGCTCCAGTCACTCGGAATCGCCGGTACGGGTGCGACGCTCAAGGCCACCTTCACGGTGCACGGTCGCCTCAGGGGCGGACGCGAGATCGCCAGCAATCCGGTCACGTTCCCGATCAACGTCTTCTCCACCCCTGCGCCGACCTGCGGCACGGGGGAGGTGCTCGACGTCGTGGGGTGCGGCGCTCCGCTGAACTCCGCCTACGCCTGCGTGACCCCCTGACCGTCCAGGTCCCACCATGTCCTTCCTCCCGCACCTCGAGTCCGTGGTCAATCAGGTGGAGGGCGCGCTCGCGTGCAGCGTGATGGGCTTCGACGGCATCGCCGTGGAGACCCACCAGAAGCCCGACGCGGGTGACCTCGAGCTCGCCACCGCTTGGGTGGAGTACGCGAACGTCCTCGGCCAGCTGAAGAGCGCGGCCGAGATGCTCAAGACCGGCACCGTGAGCGAGGTGAGCGTGAACACCGAGCGGGTCCTCACGCTCATGCGCATGGTCAGCCCGGAATACTTCCTCGTGCTCGCGCTCAAGGCGAACGGGAACTACGGGAAGGGCCGGTACGTGCTGCGCATCACGGCGCCGAAGGTTCGCGCGGAGCTCTGAGGGAGAGGGGGCAGGCAGCCTGAACGTCCGCTCGCCGCGCTGCGCCGCGCCTTTGCCCTTCCCCTAGGGGGAGCAACCGGTTAGACACCTGCGGCGCTTTTTTTCGGGCCGCCCTCGGCGCGCCCGCCCCAGGAGTGTCGTCCCATGGCCGGTGTCATCGATACGTCCGAGTTCCGCAAAGGCCTCAAGATCGAGGTGGACGGCGAGCCGTTCGAGATCGTCGAGTTCCAGCACGTCAAGCCCGGCAAGGGCTCCGCGTTCGTGCGGACCAGCATCCGCAGCCTCCTGACCGGCCGCGTCCTCCAGCCCACCTTCAAGAGCGGTGACAAGGTGGGCAAGCCCGAGGTGGAGGAGCGCGACATGCAGTTCCTCTACAAGCAGGGCGACGAGTTCTACTTCATGGACACGCGCAACTACGAGCAGACCTTCCTCGGGGAGGCGGTGCTCGGGGACGCGAAGAACTTCCTGAAGGAGAACATCAGCGCGTCCATCCTCTTCTACAACGGCAAGGCCATCGGCGTGAGCCTGCCCAACTCGGTGGACCTCAAGGTCGTCAAGTGCGACCCCGGCGTGCGCGGTGACACGGTGTCCGGCGCCACCAAGCCCGCCGAGCTCGAGACCGGCTACAGCGTCAACGTCCCGCTCTTCATCAACGAGGGCGACGTCCTCAAGATCGACACGCGCGACGGCAAGTACCTCACTCGCGTCGCGACGAGCTAGTCCGCCTCACACCACTCCTCCTCTTCCGGAAGAGGGAAACACCCCCATGGCAATCAAGCGCAAGGCAGTCCGCACCGTGGAGTCGCCCAGCGCGGCGACCGCGGCGGCGAAGGCCCCGCGTCCCTCCTCCACGTCCTTGGACGTGGAGGTCCTGCGGGAGATCGTTCAGCTCCTCGAGACGTCCGAGGTGACGCGCTTCTCCTGGCAGCGCGGGGACGAGCGGCTTCTGATCTGCCGCGGACCCGCGGGGCCCACCGTCGTCCACGCGGCGCCCCTGGGCATGCACGCCCCGGTTCCGATGGCGGCCCCCTTCGCCGCGCCGGCCCCGACTCCCGCGGCGGCCCCTGCACCCGCGGCCGCCGTGCAGAAGCCCGGCCAGCTCGTCACGTCCCCCTTCGTGGGCACGTTCTACCGGGCGCCCGCGCCGGATCAGCCGAACTTCGTCGAGCTCGGCGCCCTGGTGAAGAAGGGCCAGGTGCTCTGCATCGTCGAGGCCATGAAGCTGATGAACGAGATCGAGTCCGAGATGGCCGGCAAGGTCACCGAGGTCCTCGTGGAGAACGGGCAGGCCGTCGAGTTCGGGCAGGCGCTGTTCCGCATCGAGCCCGTCTGACGTCCAGAGAGAGCGTCCGCGATGTTCAAGAAAGTCCTGATCGCCAACCGGGGCGAGATCGCCCTCCGCGTCATCCGCGCGTGCCGTGAGCTCGGCATCGCCACGGTGGCGGTCCACTCCACCGCGGACGCGAACGCGCTGCACGTGCGCTTCGCGGACGAGTCCGTCTGCATCGGGCCGCCGCCGTCCAAGGAGAGCTACCTCAACATCCCCGCGCTCCTCTCCGCCGCGGAGATCACCCGCGCGGACGCCATCCACCCGGGCTACGGCTTCCTCAGCGAGAACGCCGAGTTCGCCGAGGTGTGCGAGAGCTGCAAGATCCGCTTCATCGGGCCGCGGCCCGAGATGCTGCGGCTCATGGGCAACAAGGTGCGCGCCCGCGCCGCCGCGCGTGAGGCGGGCCTTCCGCTCCTGCCCGGCAGCCAGGGTGTGCTCAAGAACCCGAAGGAGGCCGAGGCGCTCGCGCGCGAGATCGGCTTCCCCGTCATCCTCAAGGCCGCTGCCGGTGGCGGCGGCAAGGGGATGAAGATCGTCCGCGAGCCCTCGGCGCTTGCCCAGGCCTTCGCCACCGCCACCGCGGAGGCCGTGGCCAGCTTCGCCAACGGGGACATGTACCTCGAGCGGTACGTGGAGAAGCCGCGCCACATCGAGATCCAGATCGTCGCGGACGAGCACGGCAACATCATCCATCTCGGGGAGCGCGAGTGCTCGGTGCAGCGCCGGCACCAGAAGCTCATCGAGGAGAGCCCGTCCCCGGGGGTGTCTCCCGAGCTGCGCGAGCGGATGGGCCGCGTGTCCGTGGAGGCGATGAAGCGCATTGCCTACAACAACGTGGGCACCATCGAGTACCTCATGGACGAGCGCGGGGAGTTCTACTTCATGGAGATGAACACCCGCATCCAGGTGGAGCACCCCGTCACGGAGATGGTGACGGGCGTGGACCTGGTGCGCGAGCAGATCCGCCTCGCATCCGGCCAGCCGCTCACCCTGAAGCAGGAGGACGTCCAGATGAAGGGCGCGGCCATCGAGTGCCGCGTGAACGCGGAGGACCCCGTCACCTTCGCGCCGTGGCCCGGAAAGATCACCGGCTACAGCGTCCCCGGCGGCTACGGGGTGCGCGTGGACTCGGCGGCGTACGAGAACTACACGGTGCTCCCCTACTACGACAGCCTCCTGTCCAAGCTCATCGTCCACGCGGAGGACCGCGCCACCGCCATCCGCCGCATGCAGCGCGCCCTGGGTGAGTATGTGGTGGAAGGCATCCGCACCAACATCGCCTTCCACCGCGCGGCCCTCGCGGAGGAGGCCTTCCAGGTGGGCCAGTATGACACCCGCTTCGTGGAGCGCCTGCTCGCCAGCGAGACGGGCAGCCGGAGGCTGAAGCAGGCCATCGAGGAGACTCCGTAGTCTCCGGGGCCAATCCTTGACCGTCCGCGCCAGATTCCGGTACCGTCCAGCGCACCTCGTTCGCCTGGCCCCGGGACGAATTCCCTGAAAATCCGAGGGCTTAGTCCCTTACAACGCCCCCTCGATGGATAAGAACAAGGTCATCGAAGGTGCGGCCAAGCTCGTCGCCAAGGGCGCCTACGACAAGGCCATCAAGGAGTACCAGAAGGTCCTGGAGGTGGATCCGCGCGACGTGCGCGTCCTCCAGAAGATGGGCGAGCTGTTCCAGAAGAAGAACGAGAACGCCCAGGCCGCGCACTACTTCAGCAAGGTCGCCGAGAGCTACGCATCCGACGGCTTCTTCCTGAAGGCCGTCGCGCTCTACAAGCAGGTGCTGAAGCTCAACCCTGCGCTGGTGGAGGTCAACGTCAAGCTCGCCGAGCTGCACCAGCAGCTGGGGCTGATGAGCGAGGCGACCACGTACTACCAGGTCGTCGCGAACCACCACGACAAGGCGGGGGACGCCCGGGCGTCGCTGGACACGCTCAAGAAGATGGTGGAGCTGGACCCGGAGAACGTGGGCAGCCGCATCAAGCTCGCGGACCTCTACGCGCGGCAGGGGCTCGCGAAGGAGGCGACGGCGGAGTTCAAGCGCGCCTCGGACCACCTCAAGCGCACCGGGCGCTCGGAGGACCTGCTCCGCGTCACCGAGCGGCTCGCCACGCTCGAGCCGGAGAACGTCCAGCTCAACCGCGAGCTCGCGCTCTCGTACCTGCAGCGTGGGGACCAGAAGCGCGCGCTCGCGCGCCTGCAGGTCTGCTTCAAGGCGGACCCGCGCGACGTGGAGACGCTGCAGCTGCTCGCCCAGGCCTTCCAGGGGCTCGGCCAGGTGGCCAAGACGGTGAGCGTCTACAAGGAGCTCGCCAAGGTCTACCAGGATCGCGGACAGACGGCGCAGGCCGAGTCCATCTGGACGAACGTCAAGGCGCTGGACCCGACGGACCCGGACCTCCTCGCGCACCAGCGCGGCTCCCAGCCTCCGGCGCGCGCGTCCTCGGCGAGCTCGAGCCCGCCCGCACCCGCGTGGCCAACCTCCTCGCCTCCCGCCCCGGCGCGGTCCGCGTCCGCTCCGCCTGCTCCCGCGCGGTCGACGATCTCGCCTCCCGCTCCGGCGGCACGACCTCCGGCGGCGCCTCCAGGAGCGACACCCGCGCCAGGGTACGCCGCGGATGCCTCCGGCGCGTCCGGCGAGGAGCAGCTGTCCAAGGTGCTCACGGAGACGGACGTCTACGTGAAGTACGGGCTGTACGACAAAGCGCTCGAGCGTCTCCAGAAGGTGTTCGCGGCGGACCCGGAGAACCTGGACGCGCACGAGAAGGCGTATCAGGTCTACGTCGCGGCGAATCAGTCGGTCCAGGCCGCGGACCAGCTGCTCAACGTCCTCCGCCTGTGCACGCGCGAGGGGGACGCGAAGCGCGCGCAGCCGTACCTCACCACCATCCTCCAGACGCAGCCCCACCACCCTGAGGTGCCCGCGTTCGTCGCGGCCCTGGGCGGTGCTGGGGCCGCGGCGCTGCACGGGGAAGGGAACGAGGCCGTCTCCGATGACGCCATCCTCGTCGTGACGGGCGAGGTGGAGCTCGACGTGGACGAGCCGCCCGGCGACGCGCTCGGCCACCTCCCGCGCATGGACGTGACGCGGGGGATGTCCTCACGACGCCCGTCCCTCGTGCCCGAGGTGGTGGAGCCCTTCCACGCCGTGGAGGACGACGAGCCGCTGACCTACGGCGAGGACGAGCCCTTCCACGCCGTGGAGGATGACGAGCCGCTCGATGTGGGGGGCGACGAGGACGTGCTCGCGCTCGCCCAGGCGTCCGCGGACGTGGAGGCGTCCGGGGAGCTGGAGCTCGCGGAGCCACTCGAGGACGCCGGGGACGACTCCGTCTACATCACCGAAGGCGAGGCGCTGGAGGTGACATCGGGCGAGAGTGCGCTGCCACTGGACCTCGGATTTCCGTTCACGTCGCCGTCGCCGTCCACGTCAACGTCAACGTCAACGTCAACGTCAACGTCAACGTTCACGTTTGAAGAGGGGGGGGCGGACGAGCCGGCCTCCGAGGAGCTGGACGAGGCGGAGTTCTTCCTCGAGCAGGGGCTGCACGAGGAGGCGCTCGAGGTGCTCGAGACCGTGGCCATCGCCTTCCCGGGGCACCGGCGCGCGGCGCGGCTCCGTGCGCGGCTGGAGTCGCTGCAGTCCGGTGGCGCATCCTTTGAGGCCCCTCCACCCCTCCCGAAGGCACCGACGTGGTCCGCACCGACGCGGTCCGCACCGCCGCCGCCCGCACCGCCGATGCGGGCGCCCACGACGGACGCATTGGACCTGGCGGACGAGCTCGCCGGCGACTTCGACGCGCTGGCCGAGGCGTCTCCCCAGACCTCCACGGACGAGTTCCAGTACTCGGTGGAGGAGGTCTTCAACGAGTTCAAGAAGGGGCTCGAGAAGGTCGTCAAGCCCGAGGACGTGGACACGCACTACGACCTGGGCATCGCCTACAAGGAGATGGGGCTCATCGACGACGCCATCTCCGAGTTCCTCGTGGCGCGAAAGGGCTGTGTGGGGAAGAAGAAGGAGGTGGACTGCCTCACCATGGTGGGCCTGCTCCAGCGGGACCGCGGCGAGCACGGTGCGGCGGTGGCGGCCTTCAAGGACGCGCTGGTGACCGAGCACGCGACCGGTGAGACACAGAAGGCGCTCCTCTTCGAGCTCGCCACCACCTGGGAGGCGATGGGCCGCCCCGGAAAGGCCCTCTTCCACTTCCAGCGCGTGGCGCAGGCAGATGGCGCGTACCGGGAGGTGGCGGGAATCGTCTCGCGCCTGACCCTCGTCACGGCGCCGGAGCCGGATGAGCTTCCACGGAAGCCCGGGACGGGTTCCCCGGTTTCCCCCCCACGCCCGGGCGGAGCGCCCTCCGCACGCAAGGTGGGCTACGTCTAGTCGACAGGAGCGAACGGTGCCGGTCCCAAGAGGCCGGCCCGGGTCGGAGCCGATGACCTATCTGAACTACTTCGAGCTCACCCAGGAGCCGTTCTCCAACGCTCCGGTGAGCCGCTTCTACTTCAACTCGGACCAGCACTCGCAGGCGCTCACGCGGCTGCTCCACGCGGTGGGCCACATGAAGGGCCTGTGCCTGCTCGTGGGCGACATCGGCGCGGGCAAGACGACGCTCGCGCGGCGCATGCTCGACGCCCTGCCCGAGACCGAGTACGAGGCGGCGCTGCTGGTCATCATCCACTCGGGCGTCACGGCCAACTGGCTCCTGCGCAGGATCGCGCTGCAGCTGGGCGTGGAGGACCCGTCCCAGGAGAAGCTCACGCTCCTGAGCCAGCTGTACCAGCGCCTCCTGCAGATCCACGAGTCCGGCAAGAAGGCCGTCGTCCTCATCGACGAGGCGCAGATGCTGGAGACGCGGGAGCTGATGGAGGAGTTCCGCGGGCTGCTCAACCTCGAGGTGCCGGAGAGCAAGCTCATCTCCTTCGTCTTCTTCGGGCTCCCGGACATCGAGAAGCACCTGAAGCTGGACCCGCCCCTCGCCCAGCGGGTGGCGCTCCGCTACAGGCTGGAGCCGTTCACGGCGGAGTCCACGGAGGCCTACATCAAGCACCGCCTGCGCCTGGCCGGCTGCCCGCGGATGCCCTTTACCCCGGAGGCCATTGCGGCCGTTCACCAGCAGTCGGGAGGGACGCCGAGGGTCATCAACACCCTCTGCGACAACGCGCTGTTCGAGGCCTTCCTCGCCCGTTCGCCCGCCATCGATGCGCCGCTCGTGCATCAGATTGGGGTGAATCTGGGACTGCAGGGCGGCGTCGAGGCCGCGGAGTCCGCGTCGGTGGCCGCGTCGCCCCCGCTCACCAGCGGTGTGGGGCGCCGTCAGGACGGGAAGCTCGACCTGGCGGAGATCGACCGGTACCTCGAGGGGCTGGGAAAGCTGTAGGGCGTCGTGACGCCAAGCAGGCGGCTGAAGCCGCGCCATGTGCTGCTCGTGGGCTTGCTGCTCCTCGTGGCGGCCGTCGCCGTCCTCCGGACGCGGATGGCCGCGGAGGGGGCCTGCACGCTCGCGCGGCGGCACCTGCCCGAGCTGCTCGGCCTGGAGGTGGGCATTGGCAGCTGCGCGGTGGACCCGCTCACCCAGGAGGTCCAGCTGCGCGGGCTGTCCCTCTTCCGCCCCGGCGAGACGACGCCCATCCTCGCGGTGGACGCGGCCGAGGTGCGCTTGCCGGCCGTGCAGCCGTGGTTCGGGGGCGTGCGGCTGGAGCGCGTGCGCCTGGACCGTCCGCGTCTGACGCTGGACCTGAGCCGGCCTTCCGCGGATCCCGGGCACGCGAGCGACGTGTGCCCGCTGGACGTGCTGCGCCGCCTGGAGGTGGGGCGCCTGGAGGTGAAGGGCGCGCGCGTGTCCGCGGTGCTCCCCGGAGGTGCGCACGTCGAGGTGGAGGGCCTGGAGGTGGCGTGGCATGCGCGGCGCGATGGCACCGAGCTCCAGCTGCGCGCGCCCCGGGGCGCCGTGCGCGCACTGGCCGCGGGCGAGACGCTGGCGTTGCACCAGCTGGCGGTGGAGGGTGTGCTCTCCGTGGAGGATGGGACGCTGCAGCTGTCCCGTGCGGAGGTGGCGCTCGACGAGGCGCTCCTGTCGGTCGTGGGCCGGGTGGAGAAGCTCTGCCAGCCCACCGCCGCGCTGGACGGGCAGCTGTACCTGCCACTCCCGGCGGTGGGTCGCGCCGCGGGATGGGGCCTCCCGCTCGGTGGCCATGCGTGGACGCGCTTCACCCTCACCGGACCGCTCGACGCACCCGAGGTGCGCGCGGACCTGAGCGCGCACGCGCTGAAGGCAGGCCCCTATGCCCCCGGCGACTTCACCGCGCGCCTGTCTCTCTCCGGGCGCAAGCTCAAGGTGGACGCGCTCACCTTCAAGGCCGGCACCGGTGACGTGCGCGTGGATGGGACGCTGGAGCTGACGCGGAGTCTGCCTGCGCGCCTCTCCGTCTCGACGCGCGAGGCGAGCTTCGCGCGGGTGCTCGAGCGCGCGGGGCTTCCGGGTGCCTGGGTGGACTTCCCCGCGACGGCCCAGGCCACTCTCTCCGGGACGTTCCTGCCCGCGCCACAGCTGACGGGAGAGGTGTCGCTGAGGAGCGGGCGCTTCGTGCTCGCCACGCGCGCCTTCGATGCGCCGGCGGCAGAAGGACGCGACATCCTCACGTTCGCGCAAGGCGACCTGACCGCGGGAGTGCGGCTCCACCACGACCGTGCCGAGTTCACCGGGGTCCAGCTGAGCTCCGGCGGCACGAAGGCGCGGGGCGAGGTGACGCTCTTCTACGCACCCGAGCGCGGGCTCGTGGCGGAGGGCACCGCGGACCTCGCGCTCGGGGACTTCGGCGCAATCGCGGAGCTGCCGTGGAAGGGCCGCGGCGGCGCGCGCTTCTCCGTGCGGGGGCCGTACGGCGACGTGAAGGCCGAGGCGGACCTCTCCCTGAGGGACTTCGAGCTGTGGGACTTCGCGCTCGGGGTGGTGCAGGGGAAGCTCGCGTTCGCGGACGACGTGCTGCGCTTCCCCGGCCTCACCGGACAGAAGGGCCGCACGCAGTACTTCGGAGACGCGCAGCTGTCCTTCCGCGGCCCGAGCACGGTGCACCTGCAGCTCTCGCTTCCCGGGGGCCGCGCCGAGGACCTGGTGGACGTGCTCGCGCCGCAGCACCGGGCCATCGCGGCCTTCCAGGGCGAGCTGACGGGGATGGTGGAGGGGAGGGTGGGGCTCACGGGGCCGTTCTCGCGCTTCGGCGGCGAGGTGGCGCTCAGCCTGAAGGACACGCGCCTGCGCGGACGGCGGATGGGAGATGGCGCGGTGGCCATGCACTTCGAGGACGGGCACGCGCTGGTCCTCGACTCCGCGCGCCTCGAGGGAGTCCTCGGACGGACCTTCGCCGAGGGCCGCTGGGACTTCGAGAGCAACGCGCTGGACTACCGCTTCCGCGGTGACGCGCTGTCGCTCGCGGAGGTGTGGGGCGCGGAGGACGCGCAGGCGAGCGGCATCACCGGCACCCTGGCGCTCGAGGGGAAGGTTGCGGGGGACACCGACACGCCGCTCGTGACCGGCTCTCTCCGTGCACCGCGGGTGACGTTCGCGGGGCGGGACCTCGGGGCGCTGACGCTCGAGGGGCGCGTGGTGGGCACCGAGGCGCACGTGTTCGGCCGCCCGTTCCGTGATGCGAACGGCTCGCTCCAGGTGCGCTTCGTCGGGGACTGGCCCTACGAGGCTTCGCTGTCCCTGGCGCTGCCGGAGATCCGCCCGCTGCTCCCCGACGCCGCCATCGCGCAGGGCGTGTCCGGCACCCTCTCCGGAAAGCTGAGCGTCGCGGGGATGGCGTACCGCCCGGAGTCGCTCCGCATGGCTGCCACGGTGGACAAGCTCGCGCTGTCGCGCGGCGAGTTCCGCGGCCAGGCCGAGGGCGAGGTCGTGCTCTCGTACGCGGGAGGCCGGCTGGAGGTTCAGCCCTTCACGTTCCGCGGACCCGGCACGGACCTGCGCGGCGCGGGGGCCATGTCGGACGAGTACCTCGAGGCGCGGCTCGAGGGCGGCGTGGACCTGCGCGCCATCGAGTCGTTCGTCCCCGGGCTCGAGGGGACGGGAGGCCGGGTGGAGCTGTCCGCGGTGGCGCGGGGGCGTCCCGAGCGCCCCGTGCTCACCGGAAGCGCTCAGCTCAAGGACGCGCGCACCAGCCTCCGAGAGTGGCCCGTGAGCGTGCGGGCCTTGAGCGGGCGGCTGGCCTTCCACGAGAAGGGTGTGCGGCTGGAGGGGATTCGCGGCCTGCTCAACGACGGGTGGGTGACGGCGGGGGGTGAGGTGACGCTCGCAGAGCAGCGCGTGAAGCGGGTGGCGGTGGAGGCACAGCTCGAGGGCGTGGGCGTGCGACTCTCCGACGACCTCCCGTTCACCACCTCCGGCTCCCTGTCCCTCACCGGCGCGCCGGAGCAGCTCGCGCTCGCAGGTCAGCTCGAGGTGCTCCGACTCCGGTACACGAAGGGAGTGGAGCTGGACGAGCTGCTGCGCGACGTGGGGCGGGCCCGGGCGGCGGTGGTGACGCGGCAGGAGCGGCCAAAGGAGCTCGTCAGCCTCTCCGTCGCGGTGCGCCTCGGGGACGTGCGGGTGGAGAACAACCTCGCGCGCCTGCGCCTCACCGGGGACCTGCTCCTCACGGGAACGAACGCGCGTCCGGGGCTGCTCGGCTCCGTGCAGGTGGCCGAGGGCGGCCGCGCGTTCTTCCGCGGCAACCAGTTCAACGTGACGAGCGGCTCGCTCGAGTTCACCGAGCGCTACGCGTTCGACCCGGTGGTGGACCTGCGGGCGCAGACGCAGCTGCGACACGCGCTGCGCCAGGCGACGGTGGTCCAGGAGTACCTGGTGGGCCTCCACGCCTTCGGACGCGCGCGCGAGCCCCAGGTGCTCCTCTCCAGCGAGCCGTCCCTCCCGGAGGCGGAGATCCTGTCCCTGCTCACCCTGGGCATGTTCAGCGGTGACCTGACCGCGGCCTCAACCGGAGCGGCGGGTGGCGGCGCGGACCCGCGGACCCAGATGGGGCTCGGCCTCGCAGCCGAGGCGCTGCTCAGCGTGTCCGGGCTGGACCGTGAGGTGCAGCGCTTCTTCCCCAATACGCCGCTGCTCAAGGACCCGGACTTCAAGGTGTCCACGCTCTACAACGAGGTCACCAACAGCGCGGAGCCCACCGTCCAGCTGGAGTCCACCGTCCTCACGGAGCAGCTCAAGCTGCAGGTGTCCCAGCCCGTGGTCTCCGGCAAGGGAACCCGTGCGAAGCTGGAGTACCGCCTGGACGACCAGGTGTCCATCCAGGGGCAGTGGGAGGACAAGGACAACGACGATCTCACGCTCGGAAACCCCGGCCTGGAGCTGAAGTGGAACTGGGAGCTCGAGTAGCGCTGCTGGGGCTCCTGCTGTGCTTCGGGGTGGCCCATGCGGCGCCTCGCACGCAGCACACGCGCGTCGCCGCGCGCCAGGTGGGGCGTCCCCCGGGCCCGGCGGTGCAGCCCGTGGCGGGTGCCGCCGAGGCCGTGCGCGCGCCCGTGCGTCCGCGGGTGACCTCGGTGGAGCTGCAGCTGCCCGCGGGCTCGGACGCCACGGGCCTGGCGGACCTCGTGAGCCTCCGCACCGGGCAGGCCCTCTCCCCGCGGGAGGTGCGCCGGTCGGTGGAGAGGCTGTGGCGCACCGGGCGCTTCTCGGACGTGGTCGTGCGGACGGTCCCGGACGCGGACGGCGTGCGGGCGGTGTTCGTGCTCACGCCGCGGGCCACCGTCGTGAGCGTGGCGGTGGAGGGCAACCAGGTGCTGGACGACGCCGCGGTGCTCGAGGCCGCGGGCTTCGTGGGTTCACAGAAGGCGGAGGCGGTGGAGCGGCTGGTGGAGGCGGAGCGCGCGGTGCTCGCTGCCTACGCCGCGCGTGGCTTCGACGGGGCGCGCGTGCGTGCGCGCTCCTTGCCGGTTCAGGGTGGTGTGGAGGTGCTGGTGGAGGTGGAGGAGGGGAGCGCCAGCCGCATCGCCAGCGTGAGCTTCACGGGGGAGCCCGCCCTTCCAACGGCCTTGCTCCTCAAGGCGCTGGACCTGGTCCCCGGCACGACGCTGGACCGCACGCGGGTGGAGACGGGGCTCGAGCGGCTGAGGGAGCTCTTCCGCGAGCGGCGCTACTACACGGCCCGCGTGGAGAGCCCGGAGGAGAAGCGCGTGGAGGAGGGCATCCAGCTCGCCATCCCCGTGCACGCAGGGCCCCGCTTCGAGCTCCGCTTCGAGGGCAACCGTAGCATCCCGTCCACGCAGCTGGAAGCGGCGCTGGGCTACGACGGCGAGGAGCCGCTCGACGCAGCCCTGGTGCAGCGCTTCCTGCGACGCCTCACCGCCTTCTACCGCTACCGCGGCTTCCACGCGGCCGAGGTCACTGCAAGCCAGGAGCTCACGCACGACGGAACGCGTGCGCTCCTGACGTTCGTCGTGCGCGAGGACCTGCCCTGGGTCGTCGAGGAGGTCCGCTTCGAGGGCCGCGAGGCGCTGAGGGCAGAGGAGCTCAAGGGCTTCATCACGGAGCAGCTGCGCTCGCGCACACCGCAGGCCCCGGGGGCCCGTGTGGAGCTCGCGGACCCGGTGCAGCTGGAGGGGCGCACGCGTGGAGCCCCGCAGCGCGGCGCTGCGCTTCCGGAGGTGGACTCCGTCTTCGTCGAGGAGGCCTACCGCGAGGCCGCTTCGCTCATGACGCAGGAGTACCGCGAGCGGGGATTCCTGCGCGCCGTGGTGGAGCTGAAGACGGTGGACTTCGACCCATCCGCGCGCACGGTGGCGGTCCGCTACGACGTGGCGGAGGGGCCGCACACACGCGTCGCCTCGGTGGTCTTCGATGGCGCACCCGCGGACTTCCCGACGGAGGGCCTGGTTCCGCTCACGGTGGACGCGGCCTTCAGCCCTGCGGCGCTCGAGCGCGGGCGTGCAGCGGTGGACCAGGCGCTCACGCGGCGCGGGCACCTCTTCGCGGAGGTGCAATCGGACGTGAAGCTGTCCGAGGACGGCGCGAAGGCCCACGTGCGCTTCGTGCTGCAGGCGGGACCGCGGGTGCGCGTGGGCAAGGTGCTCTTCACGGGGCTCGAGCGGAGCGACGAGGGCCTCCTGCGCGCCAACCTCACCCTCCGCGAGGGAGAGGTGTTGGACCCGGAGCAGCTCTTCGAGAGCCAGCGCAACCTCGTGCTGCTCGGCCTCTTCCGACAGGTGGCGGTCCGGCTCGCCAGTCCCGAGACGGTGGAGCCGGTGAAGGACGTGGTGGTGGAGGTGCGCGAGCGGCCGCGCATGGAGGGGGACGTGGCCTTCGGGTACTTCCTCGCGGAAGGGCCGCGGCTGCTCCTGGACACGGACGTGCCCAACATGTTCGGCCGGGGCTACAGCCTGCAGGCCCGCGCGCGCGTGAACTACGTGGGCCTGTCCGCACTCCCGGACGCGAGCACCCGTCCCGGCATCCACGGACTCGGGGGGCGCGGCAACCTCGCCTTCCTGTTTCCACGCTTCTTCCTGTCCCCCTGGCAGGTGGGCGCGCGCGTGGACGCGGTGGGCGAGCGCACGTTCCGCCCCACGTTCGACTTCACGCGCTTCGCAGGCATTCTCGGCATGGACGTGCGGACGCTCGGCTGGCTCACCGTCAACGTCCAGGGCGAGCTCGAGTACGACAGGGTCGAGCTCAACCCGATCCGCAAGCCGGACCCCGACGACTTCCTCGTGTACCAGAGCTACGCGGACGAGCAGCGCGTGCGCTTCCCGCCGGGAAGCTTCACCCTCTGGTCGCTCAGGACGACGGCCACCGCGGACTTCCGGGACGACCCCGCCAACACGCGCAAGGGCGTGCTCGTGTCCGGCACGGCCGAGGTGACCGACGACCTCTTCATCGACTTCGACGGGGTGGACGACACGAGCCCGCTCGGCGACATCCGCACGCTGAAGCTGTCCGGAAACGTCACGGGCTACGTCCCGCTCGGGCCCCGCGTCGTGCTCGCCGCCTCCGCGCGCGGAGGCAGCCTCTTCGCCCTCTACAGCGGCGCTCCGCAAGTGGGCTCGCTCACCATTCCCCCGAAGCGCTTCTACCTGGGCGGCGCCACGAGCCTGCGTGGCTTCCGCGAGGACGGGCTCATGTCGGTGGAGCGGCGGCGCGAGCTCCGGACCGAGCGCGAGGACTGCCGCCGCCTCGTGGCCCAGGCCGGCTGCACCGCGGCGGCCCAGCTGCTCGAGCAGGGCGTGGACCTGCGCAGCGAGGGTGGAGACGCGTTCGCGCTTGGCAAGCTGGAGCTTCGCCTTCCACTGGTTGCCGCGGTGGACCTCGGCCTCTTCGCGGAGGCGGGCAACCTGTGGCAGCGGGCGGAGGCGCTCGCGCTCGAGGACCTGCGCTACGTGGCGGGCGCAGGCATCCGGTACGTGACGCCCGTGGGTCCGCTCGCGCTGGACGTGGGCATCAACCTGGACCCGGACTCCTTCGTGAACGAGCCGGCCGCGAGCGTCCACTTCAGCATCGGGCTCTTCTGAGCGTCACGCCTCGGCGTGGTCCCGGTCGTGCACTTGCGCGGGGGGGCAGGTGGCCTCCACCGCCGAGAACGTCTCGAGGATCCGGTACGTGTGCTCGGCGCCCTTCGGCACGACCCACGAGTCACCCGGGTTGAGGAGGATGAGCTGCCCTTCGATGTGCAGCTCCGCGCGGCCCTTCAGGACGAAGCCGATGGTCTCGTAGTCGCGCCGCGAGGGGGGCTTGGACTCGCCGGGCTGCTCGTCCTCCCACAGGCGCATGGCCATGTGCTTGCCCGAGACGAGGTACTTCTGGCCCATGTCCCCGTGCGGGGAGAACTGGGAGGAGACCTTCTTCACGGTCGTGTCTCTTACCATCTGTGCCACGGCGTCGTTCCTCCTCGTGGGACTTCAGCGAAGGCCTGCTCCCCGCAAGTTAGGAAGCCGGGTCGGAACCGGATCCCCTCTCCCCCTGGGAGAGGGGCAGGGTGAGGGGGCCGTCGCACCCCTGCCTCCTGACCGCCGTCAAACCCGCCGTGTCCCGAACCGACTCGCGAGCAGCCCCCACCGCAATCCGCGGTCACTCACGCGACACGCGTCCGCGCCCAACTGCTCCAGGGAAGCCAACAGGATGAGCGCACCCACGGGGATGACATCCGCGCGCTTGGGCTGCAGGCCGGGCAATCGCCGCCGCTCCTCCACCGTCAGCGAGCACAAGCTCTCCACGAGCCCGGCGAGCTCCGCGCGCGTCAGGGTGCCGCCATGGACCCGAATGGCGTCGTACGGCTCCACCGCGTGCTGCACGGCGAACAGGGTCGTGACGGTCCCCGCGACGCCCACGACCGTCGCGCGCGCAGGAGGCGGCGGAAGCGCATGCAGCACCTCCCGCAGCTGACCCAGCACTGCGTCCCGCTCTGCGGGGGTCGGCGGATCGCTCCGCACGAAGCGCTCGGTGAGGCGAACGCTCCCCACGTCGAAGCTGTGGCGAAAGGTGACGTCCCCGTTCGCGGAGCCGTAGATGAACTCGGTGGAGCCCCCGCCGATGTCGATGACCACCAGGGGTCCACCCCCACCGAAGTCCGCATGAGCGGAGGCGAAGGACAGCCGCGCCTCTTCATCCCCCGGGAGCACCTCCACCTTCACCCCGGCGCGCAGGCGCGCAGCCTCGATGAACTCCGCACCATTCTGTGCATCACGCGCGGCGCTGGTCGCGGAGACCGCGATGCCCTCGGCCCCCAGCTCACGCGCTTCGCCGGCATATGCCTCCAGGACACGCAGCGTGTCCTCCATGCCCTCCGGGGACAGGCGTCGCGCGCGGTCCACGCCACGGCCGAGGCGCGTGATGTCCGCGCGCTCCAGGACCGGGTGGAAGCGTCCATCCTCCCCACGCTCGGCCACGAGGAGCAGGATGGAGTTGGTGCCGATGTCGATGCTGGCGAAGCGCGGCATGGGCGCGCAGATTAGAGCACCGCCTCCAGCGCGTCACCCAGGCGCTCATAGTCCTGGAGGGAGTTGTAGAGCTGCGCCGACAGGCGCACGTGCTTGCGCGGAGG
>JAKEEX010000887.1 GCA_022616315.1 Myxococcaceae bacterium | reverse complement strand
CTCGAGCCGAAGTGCAGCAACCCGCGCTGCGTGCGCCACGCGCACTTCCCCGAGCAGGTGAATCCCATGCTCCTCGGTGTGAAGCCCTCGCTCACCGTCTGCGAGCACCAGCCCCCGTTCACCGTGTCCGGCCCCATTGTGGGCCGCGAAAACCTGGCCGCGAGCCGCCGTCTCCGAGGTTGAACACGGCGGGACAGACCCGCCGGACGGAACGACGGGAGGACGGACATGCGCGGCAAGGGGAACGCGGCGGTGCAGAGGCTGCAGCAGCAGGTGCGGAAGGCGCAGGAGCTCATCGACGGAAGGGAGCTGACCGACGCACGCGCGCTGTTGCTGGAGCTGCGGAAGGAGTGCCAGGCGGGGGGCGTGAAGTCGGTGCAGGTGCCCTGGATGCTGGCAATCGTGGGTGACTACGCGGGGGACGTCGAGATGGCGGTGCAGTACATCCAGGAGGCGGTGCGCACGGACCCGCTCTCGCAGCCGGTGCTCCGGTCATTCGAAATCATCAGCGGTCGCATCCGCGGGCACCTGACTGCGGCGGACCGGCCCGAGGACGCGGAGGACACGCCGCGCATGTACGCGCTGTTGCAGGAACTCGGTGAGGCGGACATCGCGTGTCACATGGTGATGGCGCGCTGGGAGGCGAGGACGGGCAATCCCGGGGAGGCGCTGAAGCGGCTCGACGCGGTGCTGCTGCTCACTCCGTTCGCCCAGGAGGTCTGGGCGCTCAAGGCCGAGGTGGCGGCGCAGCTGGGGGACGTGGAGCTGCAGCGGGCGGCGGAGCTGGAGGCCGCGGCGCTCGGGGCCGAGGTGCGCGGCCCCCTGCCCGTCGCCATGCCTGGCCGCGCCGAAGGCTGACCCGGGGAGCCGCCCAGCCATGGCCAAGTGGCTCATCGGGCGCAGGGAGGACGGCCACCTGCGCCTCACCCACGTCAACCTCCAGACCGGGATGACCTTCCACTGCGGCGACCTCCGCGCGGACACGCCCCTGGACCTCATCGTCGAGTGGATCGTGACCAAGGGCGCACCCAACCCGGGGGATTGGATTGTCACGCCGGACCAGCAGGTGCTGCTCCTGGGGTCAGCGGGAGCCCGCGCGTGAGAGCGCAGCCGACGGTCACTCAATGACTCATGAGGCTCCGGACCTTCTGCTCGAAGCGTGGGTGGCTCTCCCGCGTCTTCGGCCTACTGGACCCACGATGCCGAGAGCGAGCGCATCTCTTCGAGCCCCAGGCCCAGGATTTCGGCCGCTCGCG
>JAKEEX010000886.1 GCA_022616315.1 Myxococcaceae bacterium | reverse complement strand
GCTGCGTACTACTTCCCCCTCATGACGCGCATGGAGTCCATCCGGGTGCTCAAGGGTCCCGCCTCGGTGGCGTACGGACCGCAGACCATCGGTGGCGCGGTGGAGCTGCTCACCCGGGACATCCCCTTCGAGGACTCCGGCGCGGTCGATGTCGCCGTGGGCGAGCACCTCTATGGCAAGGCCCACGGCTACTTCGGCGCCAGCACCGAGCGCACGGGGTTCCTCGTCGAGGGCATCCACCTGCGCTCGGACGGCTTCAAGCATCTGTACGGCGACGGTGGCGGCAACACGGGCTTCGCGCGCAACGAGTGGATGCTGAAGGCGCGCCACATGCTCGACCCGTCCGCGACGGTGGTGCACGAGTTCAACGTGAAGCTCGGCTACTCGGACGAGTCGTCGGACGAGACGTACCTCGGGCTCACCGACGAGGACCTCCGCGCCGACCCGCTCCTCCGCTACCGGGCCAGCGAGCAGGACCACATGGCGTGGCGCCGCACCCAGCTGGTGGTGGACCACCGGCTGAGGGCAGGGACGCTCAAGCTCACGACGACCTTCTACCGACACGACCTCGCCCGGACGTGGCGCAAGGTGAACGGCTTCCGTGGTGCGATTCTCACGGACGTGCTGGCCGACCCCGACAGCCCGCGGAACGAGATCTTCATGGGCGTGCTCCGCGGCGAGCTCGATGCCTCCACGTTCGACGAGGCAATCCTGATTGGCCCCAACCAGCGCACCTTCGTCTCTCAGGGGTTGCAGAGCGTGGCCCGCGGCTTCTTCGAGACCGGCCCCGTCTCGCACAACGTGGAGGTCGGCGCGCGCTGGCACTACGACAGGGCCGTCCGGCTCCACTCGGAGGAGGGGTACCTCATGCAGGGCGGCGCGCTGGTCCCGGACGGCCGCGGCATCGACGTCACCGCCGACAACCAGGACTCCACCCATGCGGTGGCCCTGCACGCGCTCGATGCGCTCGCCTGGAAGCGGCTGGCGCTGACCCCGGGCGTGAGGACCGAGCTCGTCCGCTCACGCTCGCTGGACCGGCTGGACGGTTCGCGCGGCGCGGCCACCCACGTCGTCGTCATCCCCGGAATGGGCGCCTACTACGCCCTCACCCAGCAGCTCGGTGCGCTGGCCGGCGCCTACAAGGGGTTCTCCCCGCCGGCACCAGGGCAGCCCGAGGCGGTGAAGCCGGAGGAGAGCATCAACTACGAGGCGGGCATCCGCTACAGCCACCGCAAGTCGCGCGTGGAGCTGATTGGCTTCTTCAACGACTACTCGAACCTGACGAGCATCTGCACGTTCTCCAGCGGCTGCAACGACGCGAACGTGGACCGCCAGTTCGACGCGGGCCGGGCGCACATCTACGGACTCGAAGCGTACGCAGAGCACGAGCTGAGGACCGGCTTCGGCGTCAACTTCCCGGTCTCCTTCGCGTACACGCTGACCCAGGCGCGCTTCCTCGACGCCTTCAACTCCGAGGATCCCCAGTTCGGCCGGGTGCAGGCGGGCGACGAGCTCCCCTACGTGCCGATGCACCAGCTCGCGGGCTCGGTGGGCGCGGAGACGCAGACCTGGAGCATCAACGCGGGAGGCACCTTCGTGGACCGGATGCGTGAGGAGGCGGGCCAGGGCGAGCTGCGTGAGGGCGAGGCGACCGACCGGATGTTCGTGCTGGACGTCAGCGCGGGCTACCGATTCCTCCCCAAGGCGCAGATCTACTTGAACGTCCGCAACGCCCTGGACTCGCACGCCATCGTCTCGCGCCGTCCCTTCGGTGCTCGCCCCAACAGCCCGCGGTGGGTGCAGCTCGGGCTCAAGTGGAGCTACTGAAGGGGGCCCGCTTCCCCTCTCCCTGTCCCTCTCCCAGAGGGAGAGGGGAATGAATGGCGTCCCTGCCCCGCTGCGGAACGGTCAGGTGTCTTCGCTGGGTGCCTTCTGCTCCCGCTCCGTCGGTGTGGGGCAGACGCAGGGCTCCGCGGCTGCACGGCGACCGGGCTCCTGCTCCTCTG
>JAKEEX010000885.1 GCA_022616315.1 Myxococcaceae bacterium | reverse complement strand
CTCGTGGCCCTCCTGCTGGATGCGCGTGAGCCCATCTCCTGGCCGGAGCTGCGCGAACACTTCCCCGAGGACTACGGCGCGGTGTCCGACGACGCCGCCGCCCGCAAGTTCGAGCGGGACAAGGCGGAGCTCCTGGAGCTGGGCATCCCGCTCACCTACGTGCAGGGGGACGACGAGCAGGGGGATGGCTACGCGGTGGACCGCGAGGCCTACTACCTGCCGCGGGTGGACCTCACTCCGGAGGAGCTCGCCGTACTGTATGCGGCGGGCGCTGCGGCGCTCGACTCGAATGCCTTCCCCGGACGCGAGGAGCTCGTGCACGCACTCAGGAAGGTGGGCTTCAGCGCGGGGCAGACCGCCGCACCCCCGCCGGTGCGGGTGGAGCTGGGGCAGGTCGCCTCGGGACCGGGGCTCGCGGGGCACCTCGAGCAGCTGTGGGCGGCCGCGCGCGCGCGCAAGTCGGTGACGCTGCGCTACCTCTCTCCCCGCCGCAACGAGAGGACCGAGCGCCGCGTGGACCCCTACGGCCTGGCGCTCCGGCGCGGCGTGTGGACGCTCGTGGGCCATTGCCACCTGCGTGGGGGCCTGCGCAGCTTCCACGTCCACCGGGTGCAGGCGCTCGAGGTGAACACGGCCAGGCCGAGGTCACCGGACTTCGAGGTGCCGGCGGGCTTCCGCCTGGAAGAGCACGTGGCGCAGCACCCCTGGGAGCACCGCTTCCACGCTCCCGTGACGGTGCGGCTCAGGGTGCGCGGTGAGCAGGCCGCGCTCGCCTCACGCCTCTTTCCACGCGCGAGGCTGGGTGCGCTCACGCCCGCGGGCCAGGAGCTGATGCTCGACGCCACGTCCCTGGACGGGCTGTTGCGTGTGGCGCTCTCGCTCGGGCAGGACTGCGAGGTGCTGGGCCCCGGGGAGGCGGTGGCGCGCCACAGGGAGATGCTCGAGGCGGTGCTCGCCCGGCATGCGGAGACGGTGAAGGAGGGCGCGGCGTGAGCGGCGACACCCGCGAGAGGCTGAAGCGGCTGCTCTTCCTCGTGCCGTACGTGGCGCGCAATCCCGGCATCTCCGTGGACGCGCTCGCGCGCGAGCTCGGGGTCTCCCGCGAGGACCTGCTCGAGGAGCTGGACCTCCTGATGATGGTGGGGCGCCCGCCCTTCCAGCCGGATGACTACATCGACGTGCGCGTGGAGAACGACCG
>JAKEEX010000015.1 GCA_022616315.1 Myxococcaceae bacterium | reverse complement strand
TCTCACGGCCCCGGCAAGCTCGCTCGCGTGAGAGGCTGGAGCCTGACGCTCGACCTGCGAGCGCCTTCGCAGACACCGCTGTTCCTCCGCATCGCCCGTGCGCTGGAGGAGGACATCCGCCGTGGACGGCTCGTTCCGGGAGCGCCCCTGCCCGGGAGCCGGACCCTGGCGGAGTCGCTGGGCGTGCACCGGAACACAGTGCTCGCCGCCTACAGGGAGCTGGAGGCTCAGGGGTGGATCTCCAGTGCCCGTGCGCGGTCGACCTTCGTCTCGCCCACGCTCCCGGACGTGCCCGCGCGTCCCACCGCAGCGGCGCAGAGAACCGGTGTCGTGCGTGAGGCCCTCGGCTTCTCCCTGCCACCTGCTCGCCCACGCCTCGAGCGGGACGAGCTCCCCCGGGGCACGCTGGCGCTCTGGGGCGGTACGCCCGACGTGCGGCTCCTTCCCGCCGCCACACTCGCGCGCGCCTACCGCCGGGCGCTGAAGCTCGGGGGCAAGCGGCTGCTCGACTACGGAGATGCGCGCGGACATCCGCGCCTCCGGGCCGCGCTGGCGCACATGCTGTCGTCCCTGCGAGGGGTGGCGCTCACCGCGGACTCGCTGATGGTGACGCGTGGGAGCCAGGGCGCGCTGGACCTGGTGGCGCGCACGCTGCTCCGACCTGGCGACACGGTGGCGGTGGAGGCACCCGGCTACCGGCCCGCATGGCGCGCGCTGGAGCTGGCCGGGGCGAAGCTCCAGCCGGTGCCCGTGGATGCGGAGGGCCTGGATGTGGAGCGGCTGGAGGCGCTCACGCGACGGACTCCGGTGCGCGCCGTCTACCTCACGCCCCATCACCAGTACCCCACCACCGTCACCCTGTCGCCGGCACGCCGTCTCGCATTGCTGGCCTGGGCGCGCGCGCAGCGTGTGGCGCTCATCGAGGACGACTACGACCACGAGTTCCACTACGAGGGCCGCCCCGTCCTCCCGCTCGCGAGCGCGGACCGTGAAGGCCTGGTGCTCTACGTGGGTACGCTCTCGAAGGTGCTGGCGCCAGGCTTGCGGCTCGGCTTCCTCGCGGCGCCAGCGCGGTTCCTGGAGCAGGCCTTGACCGTGCGAGAGGTGGTGGACCGACAGGGAGACACCGCGCTCGAGGCCGCCGTGGCGGAGCTGCTCGAGGAGGGCGAGGTGCAACGCCACGTGCGCAAGATGCGCAACGTCTACCGCTCGCGGCGGGATGCGCTGGTGGAGGCGCTCGGACGGGAGCTGGGAGGTGTGCTCGAGGTGCAGCCGCCGCCCGGGGGCATGGCGCTGTGGGCACGGTGCACGCCGGAGGTGGATGCGGCCCGGTGGGCGCGTGCGGGGCTCGAGGAGCGCGTGGCCTTCGTCCCCGGAGGGGAATTCAGCTTCGACGGAGAGCCGGTGGCGGCCGTGCGGCTGGGGTTTGCCGCGCTGAAGGAGGCGGAGCTCGCGGAGGCGGTGCGGCGGATGCAGCGGGCGCTCCGCATTTCCTCGCGCATGCGGGGCCGTCAGACGCGGGGCGCGAGGAGCACCGCCGAGTAGCCCACCGCGGTGCGTTCTCCCGGGTTCTCGTCGCGAAGTGGGCGAAGATGGTGACATGGACGTTCCTCCCCGCCCCCGCTGGCTCGCCTTCCCGCGGGTGCTCTGGCTCGCGCTGCTCGGAGCCCTGCTCGTGTCCCTGCCCACGCTCGGCATGGGCTTCTTCGGGGACGACTACGCCCATCTCCTCATGCTCGAGGGGATGCCGGGTGTGCCCGGCGGACCCTTCGACCTGTTCCGCTTCACCGGTGGCAATCCGGAGGGGGTGCAGGGGCTCATCCAGCGCGGACCCTACCCCTGGTGGACGCTGCCCGAGCTGAAGCTCGCCTTCTGGCGTCCTCTCTCCAGCGCGCTCGCAGTGCTGGACCACGGCCTCTTCGGCCGCAGTGCCGTGGGCTACCACGTGCACTCGGTGGCCTGGTACCTGGGGCTGGTGGCGGTGCTCGGCGTGCTCCTGCGGCGCGTGCTGCCGGGCGCGCTCGGAGTGCTGACGTTGCTGCTCTACGCGGTGGACGATGCGCACGCCCTGCCCGTCGGCTGGATTGCCAACCGCAACGCCCTGGTGGCCGTCACCCCGGCGCTGGTGGGCCTGTGGATGCACCTGGAGTGGCGCGAAGCGGGACGCGGCTGGGCCCGCCCGCTGTCACTCGTGTGCCTCGCGCTTGGGCTCACGGGTGGGGAGGCCGCGCTCGGTGTCTTCGCGTACCTCCTGGCCTACGAGGCGCTGGGTGCGCGCGACGGCACAACGGAGCGGATGCGTGCGGTCGTGCCAGCGGTGCTGCTCGGGCTCGTGTACGTCGCCGCGTACAAGGCGCTCGGCTATGGCGCCTCGGGCTCGGGCTCCTACCTGGATCCGCTCGGTGAGCCCCTGCGCTTCCTGGCCGCCGCGGCGGTGCGTGTGCCCGCGCTCCTCTCCGGGCTATTGCTGGGGGCGCCCGTGGACCTGTGGCCTTTCGTGCCTGCGACACGCCCCGCGCTGGTCATTGCAGGTGTCGCAGGTGCAGGACTCTTCGCCTGGCTCCTGCGGGCCGCGTGGCCTGCGCTCCCTGCAGAGGAGCGTCGCCACCTGCGGTGGCTCTTCGTGGGGGCGGCGCTGTCGCTCGTTCCGGTGGCGGCGACCTTCCCCTCCGGAAGGCTCCTGCTGGTGCCAGGGCTCGGTGGCTGCGCGGCGGTGGCGGTGGCGCTGCGCCATGGGTGGCGCTCCTGGGCACGAAGGGAGGGGAGGCACGGAGGCCTGGCCGTGGCCACGGGCGGGCTCGTGCTGGCGCACGTCGTCGGCGCGCCGCTGGGCTGGCCGGTGACGGTCCTCGCCGCGAGAGAGGCCAACGCCCAGGCCGAGCGCATGCTCCAGGTGACGGCGGGTGAGCTGGACACGGAGCGACTCCCGACCCAGCGCCTGGTGGTGCTGCCCACGCCGGTGCCGACCCTGGGCATGTTCGCGCCCATGGTGTGGGCCGCGCGTGGACATGTCCTGCCGCGCTCCTGGTGGACGCTGTCCCTCTCGCTCGAGCCTCACGTCCTCACGCGCACGGGTCCGTCCGCCTTCGAGCTCTCGCTGCGCGGTGGCCACTTCCACACCAGCGAGTTCGAGCAGCTCTTCCGCGGCCCTGCGCACGCGCTCCCCGTGGGGGCGCAGGTCCAGCTCGACGGGATGCGGGTGACGGTGCTGGAGGCGGGTGAAGAGGGACCGACGCGACTTGGCTTCGCCCTCGACGTGCCCCTCGAGGACGACTCGCTCGTGCTGCTGCACTGGCGCGACGGAGGGCTGCGCCGCCTACCGCCGCCAGCAATCGGAGTTCCCGTCGCGCTGTGAGGGCCATTCTTGCCCTGGCCTCCGTCGTCCGGCTCCCTTCGCATCGGTGGCAGCGGCGCCTTGGGCGACGCATGCGGTGAGGTAGAGTGCCCGGCACATCACGTACAACCACCGGGGAGAGACATTGCTTTTCTGGACCCATCGCTACGACTTGCTCTTCAAGCTGCTCGGCCTTGGTGGCTTCATCGCCATCCTGTCCCTGTCCGGATTCGATCTGGACTCCTTGGTGCCGCCGGGGACCGAGGAGCGGGTCGCAGGAGTCGCGAGGTTCGCCACGTTCTTCGGGTGCCTCGCCGTCGCATGGGCGCTGGCGTGGCGGCCGCTGCTCCGTCCGGCCTCCACCTGGCTCTACGTCTGGAGGACATTCGGCGTGCGGCCGTCCTGGAAGGACGCTCGGACGCTCTCGCCCCTCTTCTCCATCTCGTTGACCGAGGGCCTTCAGTGGCAGCCCTGCACGGACGTTGCGGACCTTGCCGTGGGCGAGCGCCTCGCGGCCCTGCACGCGCGCGCCGCAGCACTGCGTTCGGCGCAGTCGGTCGGGTTCATCGCCCGGACCCGGGAGAGCAGTCCGCTCGGGCGCCTCCTGACGGTGGAAACCTACGTCGCCTGGTCCGTGGTCACGCTGGTCGGGCTGGCGCCCATCATGCTTGGCGCATTCTTCCAGCTCGGTCCCGCAGCTTTCCTCGTCGGCTGGACTGCTTCGTCGGACGGTACCTACATTCCCCAGCTCTCCTTTGGGCTGGGCCTGCTCGTCTGGGTCATCGCGACGTGGGTGGTGGCATTCGCATTCGACCGCGCTCTCCGCACGGGGACCGAGAGTGCAGAGCGTGCTCCTACCGAGTAGTCAGGAGCCCGAACGCTGAATCTGCGCGCCGCCGAGCTGCCGGTACGCTTCGCCCAGGGCGCCCAGGGCGAACACCATGAAGAATCCGCTAACGGCGTTGGTGAACGCCAGCGTGAGCAGCCCTGGTCCAGCGGCCCGCGTCATGCCCAGGTTCAGCAAGCCCATCACGACGGCAAGGACGCCCATGGCCAGGCTCAGCACGAAGACGCGGAGGCGGTGGCCACGGGTGAGCTTCCAGGAGACGCCCAGACCGTCCACGGGCCCGGAACCGCCGAGAGCGACCGCGTGGAGCGAGAGCGCCAGTGCGGGACCGATGATGAATGCTGGCACGAGGCACATGATCATCGCGGCTGTCAGTGCCAGGGAGAAGAGCAAGGTCACGGCGAGCATTTGCGGGGTGATGCGCACGCCATCGCGCAACAGAGTCATCAGGGGACGTTCCTCCTGCGCTGCGATGCTCGCCTCGAAGCGGATGAACACACCGTAGAGGTATGAGATAGCGAAGAAGCCGAGCACTCCGCCCAGCAGCACGCGCGGGAGCGAAGCCACGAAGACATCCATCGCCGCATCCCCTGCCGCAGCCATCTGCTCGCCGATATTTCCGGACAGTGGGTAGACCAGCAAGGCGGTTGCCACGTACAGCCCCACGAGCGCGAACGCCTGGCTGGGACGCTTCGTCAGCGCGAGCACTCCGGCCTCGAGTGCCTCGCCCACCTCCAGCGTGCGCTTCGTGCCCATCCGCGCCGCACAGGCGCCGCAGAGCCCGCCGTCGTTCGAGATGCGGCACACCTCGCAGGTAAAGGCGCCGCAGCGTGGACAGGAGAAGGTGGCCTGGGACTCTGGGTGACTCGCACAGACTGCATTCGTCAAGGGGATGGAGGTCATGGCGCCGCAAGGTGTCCGGGACCGTGACCCTCGGTCAATCACACATGTGGGACCCGGGGTGCCCTTGGGCGTCACGCGCATTGCGCGCGCTTCTCGAGCGCTCTGCCCCCTCGGCGGATGGGTATTTCTATCGTAGGCTGCGCGCGTGATTCCTGGTTCCGGCCGCTGCCACGTCCATCCCGACCGCGCCGGAATCGGCGTGTGCATCGAGTGCCATCGCGTCATCTGCCACGAGTGCACCACCCAGTTCGAAGGCATCAACCGGTGCGCCGCCTGTCTGACAGCGCGCCAGCGCGCGGTGGCACTTGCCCCGCTGCGACGCGAGTGGTCCGTGGGTAACGTCCTGCTCTCGCTGCTCGGTGCAGGGGGTGTGTACCTCGTCGCACGCGGCGCGGCCGCGCTCCTGGTGGGGAACTGAGGCGCGCATGGCCGTCCCGGCGCAGGAGCTGAGGCCGCGCGGCGCGGTCGCCCTCTTCGACTCGGCCCTGCGCCTGTGTGCGCGCAGCGG
>JAKEEX010000884.1 GCA_022616315.1 Myxococcaceae bacterium | reverse complement strand
TGCGCTCTCCCACGCCTCCTCAGCCCACGTCGAGCGCCAGCCTGCTCGCCGGCCGAGAGGCACCTTCCCCCTCAACCAACCTGAGACGCCTGAACGGGTACCCCCAGAGCTTGCCGCCCTCGGAGATGAAATCGTTATACGGATCGATCACCAGCAGTGCGCTGAGATCCTTGTCATATGTCACGGTTGCCATGCTCCCTCCGACTCAGGCGGTGACCCACATCGATGGTCAGATCCGTTGCTGCCGACGTGGCAAGAAACCCTCGCAGGGTGGGCGGTGACGATGCTGCGGACATGATCTCTCTCCGGCGTGGAACGACGGGCGTGGCCGCAGGTGAACGGTGCGCCTCGGCCGGCGGCGTCGGCGCCCTGGGTTTCGCGTCGGAGGCGCCGGACCGAACGGGACGCACTCTCATCGAGGGGTTACGGCCTCACCATTGAACGATGGTGTTCGGTGAATGTCCTCCTTCAGCTCGCGCGACGTGGGCGCTCACGGAGCATGAGACGGACAGGGGTCCTGGTGTGTGGCGGACGGTGACCCCCGTACCGCGCCTCGCAACCCTCACGTACCTGGCCACGCCCATTGCGCCGCCGTCCCAAAGGGAGCGCCAGCCGGAGTCAGTGCACCTGCTCGGGGCCGGCGATGGGAAGCGTAAGGACTCGCGCGCCTCTCCCACGAGCGTGGCCACGTCCTCGCTCCGTCTCTCGATGCCGAGGTTCCCCGCCTCGATGCGGGTCACGTCCAGCAGGTCCTGGATGAGGTGGTCCATCTGCGAGGTGGGGCGCGTGATGAGCTCGTGGCGCCGCGTGACCTGTTCCTCCAGCGACGGAGTCCGTAGGAGCAGGGAAGCGCTCGTGCCGATGGTGTTCAGCGGGCTGCGGAGGTCGTGGGCCACCACCCCGAGGACGTCGTCCCAGCGCACGCGCCCCAGCACGGCGCGCGGACTCCTCTGGGGCCCCATCGATGTGCGGAAGGGCCCTGGGTGCCACCCCAGGTTCCGGGCGGACGAGCGCCTCACGGCGGCCGGAACATTCCCGCGGCTCGAGGCGGTACTCGATAGGCCCCGCCATGGCCATTCCCCTGCCCCTTCCCCGCATGCCCCGGAACGACGTCCCGTCCGACCTCCAGCAGCGCGCCGTGTCGCTCGCCGCGAGCTCCTTCGGCTCCGTGCAGGAGGCGACCGCCGCGGTGCTGCAGCTGCTGCGCGAGCTGCTCGGCATGCGCTCGGTCTACCTCTCGCGCCTGGACGCGTCCGCCCGCCGCGTCACCATCCAATCAGCGCTCAGTGCGCCCGGCGACGTCATGCTTCCATCGGGGGCCACGCTGCCGCTCGAAGCCACGGTGTGCGAGGCAGTGATCGCCTCCGGGCAGCCGCGCCTGGTGGCGGACTCGGAGGACGGCACCGCCGGCGCCCTCACCCCGCGCATGCGGGCGAAGGGGGCGCGCGCCTATGCGGGCGTCCCCATCACCACCTCGGACGGCCGTGTGTGGGGCACCCTCTGCGGGTTGGACCCCGCGCCGCAGGGCGTGTCGGAGGACACGGTCGGGTGGATGCAGGTGTTCGCGCGGCTCATCGCCTTCCAGCTCGAGCGCGACGAGGCGCTCACGGAGGTGCAGCGCAGCCACACACTGCTCGCCGAGCGCGAGGAATTGCTGCGCAGCGTGCTGGACTCCACCGCGGAGGGGCTGTTTGGCATCGACACGGAGGGGAGGTGCACCTTCGTCAACCCCGCAGGCGTCCGGCTGCTCGGCTTCGACTCGGCGGACGAGCTCGTGGGCCGGGACATGCACGCGCTCTCCCATCACACGCGTGAAGACGGTCGCCCCTACCCCGCCGAGGACTGCCGCATCCGCGCCGTCGCGCGGCAGGACCGACCGGCGGACGCGGACGACGAGGTGCTCTGGCGCAAGGACGGCACCCCGGTTCAGGTGCGCTTCCACGCCAGCCGCCTGGTGCACCAGGGGGTGGATGCGGGCGCAGTGGTCGCCTTCGAGGACGTCACCGCCCGGCGGGCCGAGGAGGCCGAGCGCCGCCAGTTCTTCGCGCTCGCGAGGGACATGATGTGCATCGCCGGGATAGACGGGCGCTTCCTCCGCGTGAACCCCGCCTTCACCCGCCTCCTCGGCTGGAGCGAGGCGGAGCTCGTCGGGCAGCAGTTCGAAGTGTTCGCCCACCCGGACGACCACGCCCTCATCCGAGCCGAGCGGCAGGCACTCTCGCGGGGCGTGCTCACGGAGCTGTTCGAGTGCCGCTTCCGGCACAGGGATGGCTCCTGGCGCTGGCTCTCGTGGAACGTCGCCGCCGCCCCGCACACCGGGGTCTTCTACGCCACCGGGCGCGACGTCACCGAGGAGAAGCAGCGCGCCGAGTTCGAGCAGCACCTGACCGGCATCGTCTCGCACGACCTGCGCAGCCCGCTGCAGGCCATCCTGCTCGCCTCCCGGTCCCTGTCCTCCGGCTGCCCGATGTCCGGGAGCGGGGGGGCGGACGCGCGCACACTCGCGATGGCGGAGCGCATCCGGGCCAGCGCCGAGCGGGCTTCCGTCATGGTGCGCGACCTTCTCGACTTCACCCGGGCACGCCTGGGGCGAAGCATCCAGGTGTCGCCGCGGACGGCGGACCTGCACGCCGTGGTGCGCGGCGTGGTGGAGGAGGTCCAGACGGCCTCGCCGGGGCGCGACGTGCGGCTGGTGATGCACGGCGAGTGCACGGGCACGTGGGACCCGAACCGCCTCGGCCAGGTGGTGCAGAACCTCGTCAGCAACGCGCTCAAATACGGCGATGCGGGGGCCCCCGTGACGGTCGAGAGCTCGGGCAAGGAGACCGCGTGGGTCACCCTCCGGGTCCACAACCGTGGCGCTCCCATCCCCGCCGAGCGCCTCTCCACGCTCTTCGCCCCGCTGCAGCGCGCGACGAGCGAAGCGGACTGGCAGGAGCGCAGCGTGGGCCTGGGGCTCTACATCGTGAAGCACGTGGTGGAGGTCCACGGCGGGAGCGTGGAGGTGGCGTCGAGCGCGGAGGAGGGCACCACCTTCAGCGTGAGCCTGCCGCGGCACGCCCCCGTGGCCTCCGCCTGACGCAGATGCATCCTCGAATGGGCCCTGCGCTCCGCGCAGCCCTCGGGGCGGCCCTCCGCCGACGTGGCCCGAGCGGGGCTGCTGCGTGGCGAACGCTGTTCCCTGACGTGTCTGGCGAGCGCCCTCGAGCGGGCGTACGTCGGATGCCACGCCCATGCGCCTGCTCGCCACCAAGTCCATTGACCTGCTCCGGGAGCAGGCAGAGAGCGAGACGGGCCTCCGACGCACGCTGACCGCGTCGAACCTCGTGGCGCTGGGGATTGGCGCAATCGTGGGGGCAGGCATCTTCGTCATCACCGGGTGGGCGGCGGCGCGGTACGCCGGACCTGCAGTTCCCCTGTCGTTCGTGCTCGGGGCGTTCGCTTGCGCGTTCGCGGGCCTCTGCTACGCCGAGCTGGCCTCGACCGTCCCCGTGGCCGGCAGCGCCTACACCTATGCGTACGCCACGATGGGAGAGCTCGCAGCGTGGATCATCGGCTGGGACCTGGTGCTCGAGTACACGATGGCTGGCGCGAGCGTGAGCGTCGGCTGGTCGGGCTACTTCAGCGCGCTCCTCAGCGATTTCGGGCACCCCCTCCCGGAGTCGCTGGCGTCAGCGCCGTTCCGCTGGTGCGAGGCATCGGACGTCGCCGCCAGGACCGCGGGCTGCTCCACGACAGGACTTCACGCGACGGGAGCGATGCTCAACCTCCCGGCCGTGGCGATCATCGGGGCGATGACCCTCGTGCTCGTGCTCGGCGTGCGTGAGTCGGCCTGGGTCAACAACGTCATCGTCGTGCTGAAGCTCGCCGTGCTGCTCGCCTTCATCGGGTTCGGCATCGCCTGGGTCCGCCCCGAGAACTGGCAGCCGTTCATCCCTCCCAACGAGGGACACTTCGGCGCCTACGGGGTGTCCGGAATCCTGCGCGGGGCGGGACTCGTCTTCTTCGCGTACATCGGCTTCGACGCGGTGAGCACGGCTGCGCAGGAGGCGAAGCGCCCCCAGCGGGACCTGCCGATCGGAATCCTCGGCTCTCTGGGAGTCTGCACCGTTCTGTACGTGGTCGTGTCGGTGGTGCTCACCGGTCTCGTGCCCTATCGGCAGCTCGACGTGCCGCATCCGGTTGGCTTCGCGGTCGGAGCCGTCCCGCAGCTCCGGTGGATGGCGCCGTTCGTCGACCTCGGTGCCGTCCTGGGACTGGCGTCCGTGGTGCTGGTGATGCTGCTGGGCCAGGCGCGGGTCTTCTACTCGATGTCCCGCGACGGGCTGTTGCCGGAGTGGCTCTCGCGCGTGCACCCGAGGCTGCGCACCCCATGGATGACGCAGCTGGCGGTGGGTGCCTTTGCCTCGCTGTTCGGAGGGATGTTCCCGATCGACCTCCTGGGACAGCTCGTCAACATCGGGACGCTCCTCGCGTTCGTCCTCGTGTGCGGCGGAATCCTGGTGTTGCGGCGGACCCGTCCCGAGCTCGAGCGGCCCTTTCGCACCCCGTTCGTGCCGGTGGTGCCTCTGCTGGGGATCGCGAGCTGCGTCGGACTGATGGCCACCTTGCCCCTGGACACGTGGCTCCGACTCTTCGTGTGGCTGGCGTTCGGACTGTGCATCTACCTGGCCTACGGGCGGCGACACAGCACGCTACGTACCGGTGAGGACGCTCGCCGGCTCGAAGCCGCACGTGCCCGGTCGTGAGCATCCAGATACGCTAAGGGACTCGGAGGAACCCAAACGTGTCCACGTTGCCCATGCCTGCCGATACGCTCTTCCAGAAGGTGACGCGCGCCGCGCGCAGTGCAGGTAGGCACGTCATCGAGAAGGTGCTGTGGCTCTACTACGCGCTCGAGGCCCCGGGGACGCCGGCCTGGGCAAAGAGCACCATCATCGGGGCGCTCGCGTACTTCGTGCTCCCGGTAGACGCAGTGCCTGACTTCATCCCCGGCGCGGGCTACGCGGACGACGCGGGAGTGCTCGCCGCGGCGGTCGCCGTTGTAGCCCTCCACATCGACGCGGGTGTGCGCCGCAAGGCCCAGCAGAAGATGGCGGACCTCGGTCTGGATTGAGGCAAGACGCCCGACGCTCCCGCAAGCGCTGGGGTGGCCAATTGCCCTCCTGATTCCCGGAGCGGAAATGGCGCTGTCACAAGAGGAGGGGGTCGTCGCGTTCACCGCGTGAGCAGGTCGCGAAAGGGGCATGCACATGGACGCGGTGGCCACGAGAGAGAGCATGAGCGGGAGCAGCGGCGGTCGGCTGGTGTCGGTGGATGGGCGGTCCCTTCCACTGGAGGAAACCCGGCTGTCCGTGGAGGCGCGCGGAGGGCTGGCACGCGCAGTCCTCGTCCAACGCTTCAGGAACCCGTACGCCGAGCCGCTGCGCGTCACCTACAAGCTCCCCCTCCCGGCGGACGGGGCCGTGGCGGGTTTCGCCTTCACCGTTGCGGGCGAGCGTGTCTCTGGCGTCGTCGAGCGACGCGCACAGGCACGCGAGCGGTTCGAGCGTGCGCTGCTGGAAGGGCGGTCGGCGGCGCTGCTCGAGGAGGAGCGCTCCAGCCTGTTCTCCCAGGAGGTCGGCAACCTGCCCCCGGGCCAGGAGGTGACGTGCGAGGTGCGCGTGGACCAGAAGCTGGCCTGGCGTCCGGAAGGCGCGTGGGAGTGGCGCTTCCCAACGGTCTGCGCGCCACGCTTCCAGGGGGCACCGGGGCGAGTCCCCGACACGAAAGCGGTGAGCGTCCCCGTCGCGGACAGCGCCCTGCCCGCTCGCGTGCACCTGGAGCTCACCATTCGCGACGTGCTCGCCGAAGGAGCCGCCCCGGAGTCGCCATCGCACGCGGTGCAGAGCCATCGCGAGGTCCAGCGCACCCGCGTCCTCCTCCCGGAGGGCGGTGCCAGGCTCGACCGGGACGTGGTCGTGCGCTGGCGCGTGGCCACGCCGGACGTCGGTGTCGGCGTGGAGGTCGCCGCAGCGGACCGGCCGGGGCACGGCGGGGCCGCGCATGCGCTGCTGACGGTGGTGCCCCCGACGCCCGAGCACCGGCTCGCGCCTCTTCCCCGCGACCTCATCGTGCTGCTCGATACCAGCGGCTCGATGACGGGCGAGCCGCTGTCACAGGCACGACGCGTCGTCTCCGCGCTCATCGACTCGCTCTCGGAGGCAGACCACCTGGAGCTCGTGGCGTTCTCGGACTCGCCGAGGCGATGGAAGCGTGGCGCCGTGGAGGTCAGCGCCAGGACCCGGCAAGAGGCACACGCGTGGTTGGCGTCCCTGCGGGCGAGCGGAGGGACGGAGATGCACGCGGGCATCCTCGAGGCGCTGCGCCCACTCTCGGCGGAGTCTCAGCGGCAGGTGGTGCTCGTCACCGATGGGCTCATCGGCTTCGAGCGCGAGGTCGTCCAGGGCATCCTGCGCACCCTTCCCTCCGGCGCGCGGGTGCATACGGTGGGGGTTGGCAGCGGGGTGAACCGCTCGCTGACAGGCCCGGCAGCGCGAGCGGGCCGCGGGGTGGAGGTCGTCATCGGGCTCGGGGAGGACCCGGAGCGCGCTGCACAGATGCTGCTCTCACGCACGGACTCGCCACAGGTGGTGGAGCTGAGCATCTCGGGCCCGGCGCTCCTGGAGCACGCGCCCTCGCGACTTCCGGACCTCTTCGCCGGCGCGCCCGCGCTGCTGTCCCTCATGCTCCGGCCGGAGGGCGGCGAGCTGAAGGTGAGCGGTCGAACCCGCGACGGCGTCTTCACGCGCATGCTGCGCGTCCCGCGCGCGGAGGAGAATTCGGGCTCTCCGGCACTCGCCGCGCTGTTCGCGCGGGAGAGGGTGGAGGACCTGGAGATGGAGATTGCCGGTGGAGCGGCGCGGGAGGAGCGCGAGGCACTCATCGAACGGCTGGGCGTCGAGTACCAGGTGTCCACCCGGCTGACGTCGTGGGTCGCGGTGAGCGAGGGGCGGACCGTGGACGCCTCCGCGCCGGGCCGGACGGTGGAGATGCCGCACGAGCTCCCGTACGGGATGTCCGTCGAGGGCCTCGGGCTCCGCGCAGCGTCGACAGGGCTCTCCCGGGCGATGGTTCATGCCGCCCCCATGGCGGCGCCCCCACCGATGATGCTCGGGGCCGAGCTTCAGGCGGACGCAGGCTTCGCCCCGGACATGGGTGTGCAGGGAGTGGCGCCCACGATGCGCGCGGGCACCGCCGGGGCCAGACCGGCGAGGGAGCGAGCGCGAATGAAGAAGGCTGCGGCGCCGCAGCGCGCGTCTCCGCCTCGCTCCCTTTCGGACACTGCAGCGGAGGGCGGCGGGCCCACCGGGACTCCGGTGAAGCGACCGGCACGCACCGGCAGAGCGCGAATCCTCCTGCTCGACGCCGCACGGGCGGTGGTGTCCGTCACGGTCGCAGAGATGTTCGTCTTCGACCCTGGACTGCCGGTGGTGCTCGTCCTCTCGGATGGCCGCCAGGTGACGGCGCGCGTCCTCGCCGAGACGAGCACGCGTCCGGGCAAGGTGGACGCGGGCCTGGAGCTCCGTGTGACGCTGCTCTTGCCGTCCCTGCTCGCCGCCGGTGAGCTGCAGTCGCTGGTGCTCACAGACACGAGCGGCGAGCTCCTCGTCACCGTGGAGGCCTGAGGTCCGGATGCTGAACCTGGACGTTCACCTCCCACGCATCTCCGCCGGTGACCCGGGCGCCTTCGTGCCCTGGGTTGCCGGCGCCGAGCCCGTGGTGCGTTCGAGCCTGCGCCGCTTCGCCCCGCACGTGGACACGGAGGCCGTGCTGCAGGAGGCGCTCCTGCGTGTGTGGCAGGTGGCACCCAGGTTCCGGCCCGATGGCCAGCCGAACGCGCTCCTCCGCTTCGCGCTGCGGGCGGCGCATCACCTCGCGCTCTCGGAGGCCCGGCGCCTGCGGCCGGACCTCCTGCCGGACGAGGCGCTCCTCCGCGCAGCGGATGCCGTGAGCGTGGAGGTGCGCGAGGCCCCCGACCCGCTGTTGCGGGCCGCCATCCACCGCTGCCAGGAGAGGCTGCCCGCGAAGCCCGCGCAGGCGCTGCTCGCGCGTCTCGAGGGGGCGGGACGTCCTGACACGGAGCTCGCCCGGGCGCTGGGGGTGCGCCTCAACACCTTCCTGCAGAACTTCACGCGTGCACGGCGGCTCCTGGCGCGCTGCCTCGAGCAGGCCGGCGTCGTGCTGGCGGAGGTGCTGTGATGGCCGACCCCATCGAGCTGCTGGTGGAGCAGGTCGTCAGCGCCCACCGCGAGCTGGACGCATCCGGCCGGATGAAGGGGCACCCGGCCTGGCATGACCTCCCGGTGTCACAGCGCGAGCACGCGTTCGCGGAGACGGTCCGCTCGCGCGAGCTGGAGGCGGCGCTGGACCCGGAGGGGCTCTCGACGACAGGGAGGGCGGTCCTCGCCCGCGTGCGCGCCGCCTCTGCGCCGGACGGGCACAGGGAGTCATGAAGCGGAGCTTCGAGAGCCCTCGCGGTCAGCGCAGGACCGGAAGCTTCTTACCGCCGACGAGGTCAACCCATCCGGCGAAGGCCTCGAGGAAGCCGCGCAACGCATCTCGGGTCGCCTCGTCGGACAACCGGCCCTCTCCGTCGAAGAGCCGCTCTGCCTCACGGACGAACAGCGTCGGGCGGGGGAGCACGAGGGACTCGGTGGCGGAGAGGACGTGGCGCAGGTGGCTCTGCGCGAGGCGGGTGCCCCACCGTCCCTGCGTCACGCCAATGATGGCGACGGGCTTTCCCGCGAGGACCTCCTGGGGCGCCGGTCTGGACAGCCAGTCGATGGCGTTCTTCAAGACGCCCGGAACGGACTGGTTGTACTCGGGCGTCGCAATCCACAGCGCGTCCGCCTCCGCGACCTGGCTCCGGAGACGGCGCACCTCTTCGGGACCACCGGCCGTTTCGCGCTCCAGGTCCTCGTCGAACAGCGGAATTCTCGCGAGCTCGTCGTAGACGTGGATGCGCATCCCCGCAGGAGCGCACGCCGCACCGGCCTCGAGCAGGCTGCGGTTGTACGAGCCTCGGCGGAGGCTGCCCGGAATGGCCAGCACGGTCCTTGGGGTCTCATGGGGGAGGGGCATCGGGAGTGCTCCGCGGGTGTGGGAAAGGGAAAGTCAGGCTTCGAGCAGGAGGAGCAGAGCGGAGGCGAATAGGAGGCAGCCCATGGCGCGGTCGAACCAGGCCCTCACGTCCGGGCGGCGGAGCGCGGACGTGAGCAGTGCGCCGAGCGAGGACCAGGCCAGGAGGCAGACCGTCGGGATGAGGACGAACAGCGCGGCGAGCTGCACGAAGCCCGCGACCGAGCCACTGGCCTGGACCGCCGATGTCGCGGTCAACGCCATGACCCAGCTCTTGGGGTTGAGGAACTGGAACCCGAAGAGGGCGGCTGCGCCTCCCGACTGCTCGGCGGGGCCGGTGCTCCCGTCGGCCCCTGTGACGCGGAAGCTCGACACCACGAGCGCGCCGCCCAGCCACGCCAGGTACAGGCAGCCCACGAAGGTCACCGCCCACCTCGACCGAGGCACCAGGTCGAAGAGGGCGGCGCCGCCCGCCGCCACCACCGCGAGCAGCGCGAGCCCGCCGAGCACGATTCCCAGGATGGCAGGCAGCGCGCCGGCCAGTCCGGACCGTGCAGCGGCTCGCATCACCACGAGGTTGTTCGGCCCGGGCGTGACCGCACCCACCGCGACGAGCCCAGCCGTTGCCATCAACGTGTCCATCGGACTTCCTCCGAGCGGTGCTCCTGTGTGACCGCTCGGAGAGGTGTATTTCTTGTGGCTGGTCTGAGGACGGCGTTATCTGGTCGAGATTCGAGACCATGCGTGACCTGCCCCTCAACGCCCTGCGAGCCTTCGCACTCGTCTACGAGCATCGAGGGGTCCGCGCGGCTGCGCGGGAGCTCGGGGTTGCGCACTCGTCTCTGAGCAGGCACCTGGCCGAGCTCGAGGCATGGGTGGGCGTGCCGCTGACCCGGGAGTCCGGCGGACGGCGGGGGCTCGCCTTCACGCCCCAGGGTGAGGCGCTCGGGAGGGCAGCCCTCGCAGGCCTTCGCGAGATTGAGCGAGCGGCGGCCTCCCTGCGCGAGGCGCGGTCACCCAGCTCGGTCGTCATCTCGACGACGGCGTC
>JAKEEX010000883.1 GCA_022616315.1 Myxococcaceae bacterium | reverse complement strand
GTGCTGGCCGAGCAGGTACGTCTGCGCAGGACGCCCGTCGAGACGGAGCGCCGCGTGGCGGACACCATCCGGCACGAAGAGGTGGAGCTCCTCACCCACGGCGAGGCGGAGCTGGAGGAGGAGGCACGGGGCTTCCGCGCAGGGACGGAGGCGGAGCGCACCTACCAGGCATCCAGCGAGGAAGGCGGCACCACGCGCTCCTAGCCGCGAGCAGCACCGAAGCAGCCCGGGTCCACGGCGGAGAGGGATGACCACCGTGGGCCGCGGCGTCACCGTGCCGAAGCAATGAGCGCAATTCCCCTCTCCCTCCGGGAGAGGGACAGGGTGAGGGGAGAGTGCGCCCCGACGCCGCACCAGCTATGTCTGGGGGCCGATGCCCCACTCCTCCTCTCCCGGTCCCCGGCGCATCTTCGTCGGCCTCATCCTCCTCTCCCTGCTCCTCGTGGCGGTGGCGCTCTGGCCGTTCGCGCAGGCGCTCTTCCTCGCGGCCATCTTCGCGACGCTGCTCTCCGGCGTTCAGGCAACGCTGACGCGGTGGCTCGGGGGCCGGCCCACGCTCGCGGCCGCGCTGCTGTGCGTGGTGGTGACGGGGCTGGTGCTCGGACCCGCGGCGAGCCTCGTGGCCTACGTGGTGAGCGAGGCGGTCGCAGGCGCGCAGGCGGTGGCGGCCACGGTGCGCCAGGAGGGACTCGGCGGGCTGGTGGAGCGGCTTCCCTCCGCGATGCAGGGCACGGCGCAGAGGCTCATGGCGCACCTCCACCTGGGGGAGGCGCAGCTGAGCGCGGCGCTCCAGCAGCAGCTGAGCGAGCGCGGTGAGGACGCAGCGCGCGTGGTCGGGCGCGCCGTCTCCGCCACGGGCACCCTGCTCGTGCAGGGCGTGATGATGCTGGTGGCGCTCTTCTTCCTGCTGGTGGACGGAGAGCGGCTGGTGGCGTGGCTCGAGGAGATGTCTCCACTGGAGCCGGGCCAGACGGCGGACCTCCTGGGTGAGTTCCGCGACGTGTCGCGCGCCATCATCGTCTCCACCGTGGCCACCGCGGGGGTGCAGGCGCTGCTGGCGTTTGCGTCGTTCGTGGTTGCCGGTGTGCCCAACGCGGTCTTCTTCGGGCTGCTCACCTTCTTCACTGCATTCATCCCCGCGGTCGGTGCGGGTGGCATGTGCCTGGTGGCGGCCGCGGTGCTCTTCTTCGGAGGACACCCGTGGGCGGCTGCGGGTGTGGCCGTCTGGGGCCTGACGGTGGTGGGGCTGGTGGACAACCTGGTGAAGCCGCTGCTCGCCCGGCGCGGGATGAGCCTCCACCCGGCCCTCATCTTCTTCTCCATCCTGGGCGGCCTCTCCGCCTTCGGTGGCGTGGGGCTGCTCCTGGGGCCCCTGCTGATGGCGACCTTCCTCGCACTCCTGCGCATCTACCGGCGCGACTACGGAAGGCAGCCTCGCGCGGAGGTGAGCACCCCTTCAGCGGCCCAGGGTGTCGGCGAGCTCCAGGAGCTTGCGGACGGTGTTCCAGTTGCGGGCGGTCGGGGTGACGCCCAGGCGGAGCCCGCTCAGAGTGGCGGCTAGCTTCGAGTCCCCGATGCCGCTCGGGAACCGGGCATAGATTTCGCGCCCGACCACGCGGAACTCGTCTGGCAGGAATGCCGAGGGCTCGAGCTCCTGGAGCCGCTTCGGCTCCGGCACGTCGGACAGGAACGTCACGAGGAACCGGGAAGGGGCGTCGTCGGCGCCGGGGAGGGGGTTCGCCTCGATTGCCGCTGCCAGCTCGTCCCTCGTCCGGACGACGACGGAGACCTCGAAGCCGAACTCCTCGGCGATGGCCGCCTCCAGCTGCGCGACGACGCGCGCCGGCTTCTTCTCGCTGCTCGTGAAGACGGCGTTGCCGCTCTGCAGGAGCGTGGCGACGTCCGTGTAGCCGAGTCCCTGAAGCACCTCCCGGAGCCGCGCCATCGGGACCTTCTTGTTGCCGCCGACGTTGATTCCGCGCAGCAGCGCGACGTACCTGGCCATGGGGCTGGCTCCTAGCACACCGGGCGGCACGGATTGACGGTGGTGCCGCGTGCCGGTTACGAGCGTCGGAACAGGAGCAGACATGGCCCCCACGTCCCCGAAGAACGGCGATACGCTGGAGCAGCGGCTCGAGCGGCTGAGCGCGGCGCTCGGCCAGATGCCGCTTGCCCCCCGCCCACAACCTGAAGCGCGCGCATCCGAGGGGAGGGGCCGC
>JAKEEX010000882.1 GCA_022616315.1 Myxococcaceae bacterium | reverse complement strand
TCGCGTTCAACGGTGGACCGCACTACAAGCTGACCCCGGCGATCTCGCTGTTCGTCTCGTGCAACACGCAGGACGAGATCGACGCGCTGTGGAACCGGTTCATCTCCGCCGGCGGCAAGGAATCCAGGTGCGGGTGGCTCGTCGATGCGTACGGCCTATCGTGGCAGATCATCCCGCGGCAGCTCCTCGAGCTGATGAGCGATCCGGATCAGGCAAAAGCCGGTCGCGTCGTCCAGGCGATGCTCGGGATGCAGAAGATTGACATCGCAGCGCTCCAACGCGCACACGCCGGTACCGCGTAGCAGGTCTGCTGCGCGGTTGATGCCCTGCGGCCTGCAAGCCGCAGCGTGCCCGAAGCCATGCGTTCACGGGGCCACATGCCGCGTCCCTGGTGATGCGCTCGAAGCGTCATCCGCGAGGGGACGCGGCGCTGGCACGTCTGCTGCTCTGGGCGCCGTGCATGAGACGACTCCTGGCCATCGGCATCATCTGGGCGGGCTGCGCGGTCGCGTGGCTCGTCCTCGGCGGCACTCTCGTGGTGCGCTCCGGCGAGAGCTCCTCCTCCTTCCTGGGCGAGGTGTACCAGCTGTGGGGTCCACCCCTGCAGCAGCGCCCACCCTCGGCGTTGTTCCGCGAGACGCGGATGAGGCGTGAGCAGACGACCACCGAGGACGAGCGCGGCCGCCGGCTTCAGACGGTGCGCGAGCACGAGGAGGTGGTCGAAGTGCCCCTGCCGCTCGACGGCAGCGACCTCGTCGTGGGGCTCGCGCTCGAGCACCGCAGGAAGGGGCTGCTGTGGTTCCCCACCTACGGAGTGGACCTCCGGGCGGCGTACACCTTCACCAACACCTCCGGGCAGTCCCGTGAGGTGGAGTTCAGCTTCCCGCTGCTGGGCGACGCGGCGAGCCTCGATGGCTTCTCCGTGAGGGACGCACGGGATGCACCGGTTCCACTTCGCATCGGAGAGGGCAGGGCCAGCTGGATGCGCACGCTGGGCCCGGGCGAGAAGGCCACCTTCCGCGTGGCCTACCGCTCGCGCGGCACCAGCCGCTGGGACTACCTCCTG
>JAKEEX010000881.1 GCA_022616315.1 Myxococcaceae bacterium | reverse complement strand
GCGACCTGGACGCCGACCTCCACCTTGGCCTTGTCCCGAGGCGCCCGCGGCCGCGCCGGCAGGAGCACCGTGCCATAGTGCGTGGCCAGCTCCGCATAGGTGCGCTGCGGCCCCGGCTCATAGCGGCAGGGCACGGTCACGCCGCTCTTCAGCTGATCGGGGACCACGGCCTGCGGCACGCCGCCCAGGTACTCCAAGGTCCGCACGTGGCTCGCGATCCAGTCCGCGCTCTGCTGGCTCCGTGTCGCCTCCGCGTAGGTGTAGTTCGACGCCCCCAGCACCGCCACAAACAACTCGACCTCCACGACCTCCCCGCTCTCGGGGTCCACGTCGTGCGGCTTCTGCCCCGCGTAGTCCACAAAGAGCTTCTCCCCGGCCCGGTGCACCTGGCGCATCGAGCGCCGCTGCCGCTTCAGCCACCGCCGGTAGTGCTCGCAGAACTGCGAGTAGCGATACCCGGCGGGATGCCGCGCCACGTAGGTGCAAGAGCTGCAGCGTCACCCCAGGTCGCCTGAGCTCGGTGTGGATCCACCGGCAGTCCGGGACCGGTCGCGCCGCTGCGGCCGCCTCCACTCGCCCATAGAGCTGCTGCTCCAGCGTCTCCTCGCTGAGCGCCTGCACCGCCGCCCAGTCTGCCAGCCCCGCCACGCGCGCCCGGTGCAGCGTCTGGGACACCGTCCCCACGCCCACCCCCAGGCTCCGTGCCACCTGACGGTGCGAGAGCCTCAGCTCCCACTTCTGTCGCAGGATCTCCCGACTCTTGCGCATCCCCAGCCTCTTGCCAGCCATCGCCCCTCCCTCGGGGGGCGGACGGCGCTCTCACGTGTCAGCACCGTGCTGGCCAGCGGGCCCTCTCTTCCCCCCGGGGGAAGCTGCCCACTCCCAGCGACCACCCTCCAGGGGCTCCATGCCCCCCAGACCAGGTGTTCACGATGCCCGGAATCGCTGTTCACGATCCCGGAATGGGTGTTCACGATGCCCGGAACGGGCGTTCAGGATGGAGCGGAATCAGTGTTCAGGATGGACCGGCGTACGCAAATCAAGCGCTCCCACCGTTGGGAAAAGCGTGGGACTCGGACTCAGTACAACATGGAACGGCTTGTGTGAACACGAAACGGCCCTACCGGGAAGGAGTTCGAGCCCTCAAGACTT
>JAKEEX010000147.1 GCA_022616315.1 Myxococcaceae bacterium | reverse complement strand
GAGGGGCAGATGGGACGTCTGCTGTTCTCAATAGGTTGACTGCGGCTCCCGCAATCTTCCTTCTCGTAGGCTTGCTATCCAGTTTTCAAAGACCGAGCGGCACCCGACCACCACTTCCCTGCCGCTTGAAGCCCGCCGGCCCGCGAAGGCCCGGCGTTTTTGGTGGGGCGCGGCTTCTACCGCCGCCGCGCCGCGAGTGTCAACCCCGTTCTTCCGGGCTGCCACCACCGTCCCGCTCGACTGCCCTCCAGGAGGGCTGTCCGCAACGGGGGCGCGGTCAATACCCCGTGACCGTCCGCCCTGTCAAGCGCAGCGGACACTCCAGGGTGCCGATTTCCGCGAAGGCTCGAGCCTGCGGAAGCGGGCCCTGAACGCAGCGGGCTCCGTCCCCCATTCCCTGCCCCGCCTGCTCCCCGGTGGTTGCTCGCTCGGATCCCGGGCAGCCAGGCACGTCGCCCATCGCTGCGCCACGTCCGCCGGGTGCACCCCTGCGGAAAAGATATGCAGCTCCTCTGGGGATGCGAGGACTCTCGCGGGCAGCAGCCCACCCTTCCCGTCGACGGCCCACCGGGCGTCGGGGTCGCCCCCAGCGATTCGGCTGCTCCACGGATGCGCCGGAGCATGGGTGCACAGCCCCCTCACTCTGTCCCTCTCCCAGGGGGAGAGGGGAACATGGGTGCCCCTCACCCGGGGGAAGAGGCGGGCCGCTCGACGCAGCGGAGCATCGTTGTCAGCGCGTGCCGCTCATCCGCTCGACGCCCCGGCCGCCTGCCGCGGACATGTCGTGTCCGGCACCGGCCAGCCTGGGGTCCTCCTCCGCACCGAGCAGCCCCTCGGCGCGAGGCGCGAGGAACAGGCCCACGCTCACGCCCACCGCCACCCCGACGGCGAAGGCCGTGACGGTGGGGACGAGCCAGTCCACGGCCGTGCGCTTCGACTCGAGCCCGAGGAGTCCGAGGATGTCGTCCTTGTCGAGCCGCTTCAGGTCTCTTGTATTGATCATGGTGTCATCCCTCGTCGGACTGCAGGTGGGCGTCAGGCGGGGCGGGAGGGTCCCGCTTCCGGGGGCTCGCCGGTAGGCGACGCGCGGGAGGCCTTCACGTTCTCCAGCGCAACCTCGGCCATGCGGATGAGCTCGTCCTTGACGAAGGGGAGCGCGGCCAGGCGCACCCCGAGGCGCACGACGCGTGCGGTGAGCGGGGTGAACAGCCCGCCGCCGAGCAGGTAGCCCACCCCGAACGCCGCTGCGACCATGGCGTAGGGGTTTCGCTCCACGCGTCCCTTCAGGTCCAGGGAGGCGTTGAGCTCGTCCACGGCGCCGCGAGCATCGGACCAGAGCTGCTGCGCATCGGTGCCGACGCGGTCCACCCGCTCGCCGAAGCCGCCGGGCCCCTGGGCGCCGTCGCCGTCCTTCTGCTGGAAGTCGTTCATGTGTCAGCTCCTGGGAGACTCGCGAACTCCACCGTCCTGAAGGCGGCCTCAGCGCCGGGACGCGATGCGCCCCACGATGAACCCGAGGGCGACCGCGCCGAGGAGGCAGGTGCCCGGGTTCTCCCGGATGAAGCGAAGCGCGCGGTGGTTGAAGTCACTCAGGTTGCGCCGGGCCTCGTCGAGGTGGGGCAGGACGCGGTCCTGGAGCTCGCGGGCCCGGTCCTGCAGCACCTGGGGGTTGGTGTCCATGGGAGTCTGCTCCTCGAGGGGTGAAGGGAAGCGCTAGGGTCGGCTCTCCCGACGACGCGTGCCGAGCCAGAAGCCCACCACGAAGGCCCCGGTCAAGCACAGTCCGGGATGCTCGTGCACCCAGCGGCGCCAGTTGGTGCGAAGGGAGACCTCGTGACGAAGGGCGACCATCGAGTCGCTGATCTGGGCGCGGGCCCGCGCGATCTCCGCGCGCACCTCGTCCGCGCTGAGCGCACTCGCCTCACTCTTTCCGGCCATGGCCGAGCTCCTTGCGATCCTGGGACTGCGCGCCGGCCGCCAGGAGAGCGGCGCTGCTCCGGAGCTCCTCCACGCTGCGCTCGAGCGGCGGGCGGCGCATGCGGAGGCGGGACGACGCACGCCAGATTCCGATGCCTCCCCCCACGAGGTTGAGCGCCCCCACCAGGAGGAAGCCGCCCTCGCGTCCGAGCCAGCGCCCGAGCGCGAAGGCCAGACAGACGCAGAGCAGTGCATAGCCCACGAGGACGAAGGGGACGAACGCGGCGATGGCCGCCACCTCGCGGCCCACCGCGCGCGCCTCGTCCGCGAGCTCCAGCTTCGCGAGCGTCAGGTGCTGCGTCACGAGGCGGCTGAAGCCGTCCACCATGCGCCCCATCTGCGCGGAGATGCCTCCCCGGTCGGGGGCCTCTGCCCCCGTGTCCATGCGGTCCCCGACCACGTTCGTGCGTGCGCTCACCGGCGCAGAACCTAGGCCGGGGTCCGCCAGCAGACAACCACACAGGTGTGCCCCCTCCCCGGGCACCGCACCGGCTGTCCTGCGCCACACGGTTCGCACAGCCCACTCCGTTGCTCCCGGACATCAACCGAAGAGCTCGACGGGAGGAGCGACCGGGAGCGTCTCCGTCACGGGGGCATGGAAGCGCAGGATGAGAGGCAGGTGGTCGGAGGCGCGCACACTCAGTGGGCTCCGATGCGCGTGGAGCGCGAGCGCCCGCACCCCCATGTCGACGTAGATGCGGTCCAGGCGCATGAAGGGGAAGCGCGCGTGGTAGGTCCGCGCCGGGGTCCCGAGCAGGTGCGAGGCATCCGAGAGCGCCCTTCGCACCAGCGCGGGCACGGGCCGGTTCCCCAGGTAGTTGAAGTCGCCGCAGACGAGGACGGGCACGTTGCGGACGGCGTCGCGGAGGATGTCCGCCGTCAGGAGCAGCGCCTCCTGAGCGCGCCGCTCCCGGATGGAGAGCCCCATGTGGAGCGCGAAGACGTGGAGCGCCCTGTGCCCTCCCAGGTCCAGGTCGCAGCGCAGCGCACCGCGCGGCTCGCGCCCGGGGACCGAGAGGTCATAGTTCTTCGAGTGGAGGATGGGCAGGCGCGAGAGGATGGCGTTGCCGTAGCGCCTCCCCCCGCGGATGACGTTGGGGCCGAAGGCCATGTAGAGCCCCAGCCGCTCGGCGAGGAACTCCGGGTGGTCCTCGCGGGCGGTGGCGCCGCGGAAGTCCCCCACCTCCTGGAGCGCCGCGATGTCCGGACGGAGCTCCTCCAGCACCGCTGCGATGCGCCCGAGGTCGAAGCGCCCGTCCGTGCCGATGCCGCTGTGGATGTTGTACGAGGCGAGCGTCAGTTCCACGGAGACGGAGCTCCAGGAGGTCGCAGCCGGGCCCGCGGAGGACCGCTGCATTGGCCCTCGCGCCGGGCCCGCCGGTCAGGCGTGCCGGTGCCTCCTCCGGGACAGCCGCACCGCGTCCACGGGGATGCGGGCGAGCCTCCCGACCGCGTCGCTGAAGTCGCTGAAGGCCTGCTGGAGGACACGCAGGTTGCGCTGTGCGTCCTCCCACAGCGCGCCGTATCCCTCCGGGCGTGGTGCCTCCTCGGTTGCGGGCAGCGCTCCGATGGGCGCGCCGCGACCCGCCTTCGCCGAGAGCTTCTGCGCGCCCTGCCCTCCTCTGCCTCCCTTCGTCGGGGATCCGCCGCGCGCAGGCGCCTCGTATCCCTCGTGCCGATGCTCCTCCCTCTTCTTCCTCAGCAGCTCTTCGGTCTGTGCGTGCGCCTTCCCGTAGTGGAGCGTCGCCTCGGGAGCGCTCACCTTGTGGGTCCGGGCGTAGGCCCCCTTGTCCTCTACCTCGGGGTTGGGAGGAGGATGGCGCGGCGGCACCGTGAAGTGTTCGAAGCGAAAGCTGCGAGGCATCCTCTTCCTCCCTTGCCGCCTTGCGACGGCCCTCGGGTCCGTGATGCAGGTCCCTCGGCTCAAGGTAAGGCGGTCCCCCGAGCGCGGACCCGCATGGCAGGCGCCAAAGGTTCACCTGATGGCTCGCCCTGCAGGCGACCACTGCTCGTCCTTCAGGGCGTCTCGTAAGGTCCGCGGGCCGAAGGTCCGCTGCACCCGGGAGGTGCCCCCATGCCTGCTGCCCTGCTGTTGACCGTGCTCGCGGCCGCACCCCTCGGGGGAGCGGCCAGCCTGCCGCGCGCCCGCCCGTACGATGTCGGCCATTACCGCATCGAGCTGCGCATCGAGCCGGACGGGGCCTTCGAGGGCCACGTGGACATCCGCCTGACGCCGAAGGGCGCCGCGGGTGTCGTGGAGCTCGATGCCTCCGGGCTCGACGTCACGGGGGTGCAGCTGGCCGACGGCGGCAAGGTCTCGTTCACCCACGCGGAGGACCCGGCCACCAGAGCGGGCCTGCTGAAGGTGCGGTCCGCGAGGCCTCTGCGCGGAGGCCAGGAGACCACGCTCCGGGTGGACTACCGCGGCCGCGCGGGTGCAGAGCAGGAGGGCCTCTTCTGGGTGGAGCGTGCATCCGGTGAGGAGCCAGGGCGCTCGTTCTTCACGCACCTGCAGCGCTCCGGGGCCCGCCGCCTCTTCCCCTGCAATGACCGGCCCGAGGACAAGGCGACCACGGAGGTCTTCGCCGTCGTCTCCGCGCACCACCGCGTGCTCGGCAATGGCCGGCGCTTGCTGGACGAGGCGTTCAGCGAGGGCGGGCGAGCGCTGCGTCGCGTGCACTGGCTCCAGGACACGCCGCACTCCCCGGACCGCGTCGCGCTGGCCATTGGACCGTTCGAGGAGGTGGAGGTGGCGGGCCCCGTCCCCGCAGCGCTCCACGTCTCGCCCGGGACAGCGGAGCGCGCCTTCTTCGCGCGTGGGGCGACCGCGCGCGCCCTCTCCTTCCAGTCCGAGTTCCTGGGCACGAGGTTCCCCGCGAGCCGGTACGACCAGGTGGCGGTACCACGCTCCCTGCACGACGGTGCGGAGGGCACCGGCCTTGCGTTGCTGCGCGAAGAGGGGTTGCTCCTCGACGGCGGGGCCGTGGACTTCACGCACCGTCCCGGGCAGGCGGAGCTCATCGCGCGTGCGCTCGCCGACCAGTGGTTCGGGGGGCTGGTGGGCATCCGCGGGCGTGAGGGCGCCTGGCTCGAGGAGGGTCTCGCCGCCTACCTCGCCCAGCTGACGGTGGACGACCTCGTCGAGGGTGAGCGCGCCAGACTCGTGCGCGCGGAGCGCACGTTCGCCACGCGTCCGCATCCCGGGCCCGAGCTCGCGGCGCCCGAGGCCTCCACACGGGGAATGATGGTGGTGCGGATGCTGGAGGAATGGCTCGGCAGGGAGCGCCTCCGCCAGGGCCTCAAGGCGTTCCTGGAATCGCACGCGAACGGGAGCGCGACTGCAGACGAGCTCTTCGCCTCGGTCGGGCGGGCCACCGGGACGGAGAAGGAGCTGCGGAGCTTCCGCGAGAGCTGGATGCGGAAGAAGGGGGATCCCATCCTCGTCCCGGAGACCTCCTGGGACGGCCGGACCCTGAGCGTGACGCTCACGCAGCGGCCCCGGCTCGCGGGCGAGAAGGGGCCCTTCGTCTTCAAGCTGCCGGTGGTGTTCCATCGCGACAGCTCCCCCACCTATCACCGCGAGGAGGTCATCCTCGTGGACCGTCCCGTGGTGCGCGCGCGGTTCGAGCTCCCCGCGCCACCCCACTGGGTGAACTGGAATCGCGACGGCGCGGCGCTCGCGCGCATCCACACGCCCGCAGTGGGCGAGGAGCAGTGGACCCGGGCTGCGCGCCACGATCCGGACCCGGTGTGGAGGCTCCTCGCCGCGGATGCGCTCCTGGGAGAGCTGGTCTCGCCCGATGCGGCGGAGCTCCTTCCCCCCACCGGGGCCGCAGTGGAGGCGCTGCGCGAGGTGCTCGAGCGCGATCCCTCTCCCGCTGTTCGCGAGTCCGTCCTCCGGCGCATGGGCCAGGCGCGCTGGCGGCGCTTGCCAGGAGACCTGGGCCCGACGGTCCTCGCGCTGGCGAAGCGGCCGGAGCACCTTCCGGAGGATCCCATCGGACTCGTCCGGGTGCGGGGCGCGGCGCTCGCGCTGCTCGGCAAGCTGGACTTCGCGGAGGGCCATGCGTACCTGATGACCCACGTCGATCGCGACGACCCGGACGTCAACACCCTCGAGGGCTGGACGACGGGCGTTGCGCGACTCGGAGACTCGGAGGCGCTCGCCGGCCTACGTGCCGCCGTGTTCGCACAGCGGCGCCGGAGCGACGCCCACTTCCGCACCGCGGCGGCGTCACTCGGTGCCTTCCCCTCCCCGGAGGTCCTTCCGGTCCTGAAGGAGGTGCTCGCCGGCGAGGAAGGCAACGCGGGCCTCGCGAGCGCACTCCTGGAGCGGCTCGCGCAGAACCCGGAGCTCCTGTCCCGCCCCGAGCTCGCCACCTTCGTCGCGGACTTCGCCGTCACGCAGCGGGGCTGGGGTGACGACGTGCGCTCGCGCATGGTGGGCCTGCTCGAAGAGGTCCGGACCCCCGAGGTGCGCGCGGCGCTCGAGCGCATCGCAGCAAGCGAGGCGGGAGACAGGCTCACGGCCGGAGCGCGACAGGCGCTGCGGCGCAACTTCCCGCAACCGCCGTCGCGAGTGCGGACCACGAGCACGCGCCGCTGAGGGTGAGCAGGACACGGGCGCCCGGGCGGGGAGCGGTCCGCGAGTCCGTTCCGGGAAGCACCCCCCGCGAAGCTGCGTTAGAGGGCTGTTCCCATGCGCCTGCTTGCCCTGCTCCTCCTTGCGTCGTCCCCGGCCGTTCCTGCGCCGAACCCGCCGCCCACCGGCCTGGCCGCCGCCCGAAAGGGGGCGGAGGGTCCCACGTTGACCGTCCAGCCCGTGCGAGCGCGTCCTGGAGACCCCGTGCTCGTCGAGGTCTCGGGCGTGACCGCGCCCCCGATAGGCGCCCTGGCAGGCAGGCCCCTTGCCTTCTTTCCGGTGGAGGGAGGGTTCCGGGCATTCGGCGCGCTCCCCGTGGAGACACCCGCGGGCGCCGTCGAGGTGGCCGTCACGCTGCCCGCCGACGAGGCTCTGCGTTCGACCCTGGAGGTGGAGGAGCCACGCTGGCCGGCCCGCGAGCTCCGCGTCGCGCCCGAGTTCACCGAGCCACCCCCCGAGGTGCAGCAACGCATCGAGGAGGACCGCGCGGCCTTCGCGAAGGCCTTCGACCAGCCCTTCTCCCCTCCCCGCTTCACGCGGCCCTTCGCCCTGCCGCGGAAGGCCGGAATCACCGCACGCTTCGGGGATCGGCGCACCTTCAATGGACAGCCACAGACGCAGCATTACGGGCTGGACCTGCGCGGCCGGCCGGGTGATCCCATCCACGCTGCCAACGATGGTGTGGTGGTGCTGGTGCGGGAGTGCTTCGCCAGCGGGAACTCCGTGGTGCTGGACCACGGCGCGGGGCTCTACACCACCTACTTCCACCTCACGCGCTTCGCGGTGAAGGAGGGGCAGACGGTGAAGCGCGGCGAGCTGCTCGGCACCGTGGGGCGCACCGGCCGCGTGACCGGACCCCACCTGCACTGGAGCGTGAAGGTGGGCGGCCTCTACGTGGATCCGGAGTCCCTGCTCAGGCTCGACCTGCGCTGACGCGGTCCTGCGGGACGCGAGGCCTCACCACACCTGGGGGAGCCGGAGGACCTGACGGGCCTCTTCCACCGTCATGGGCTCGCGCCCCACGTCGCGCGCCATGCGCACGGCCTTCTCGACGAGAGGACCGTTCCCCTCCGCCATCCGGGTGCCCGCGGCGTCGAGGTAGAAGTTGTCCTCGAGCCCCACGCGGATGTTGCCGCCGAAGACGAGCGCCGCGGCCACCAGCTTCCACTGCACCTTGGAGATGCCGATGACCTCCCAGGTGTCCTCGGGTCCGACCTGCCGTGCCATCTGGTGGAGGTTGTCCACCGTGGGCGCCACGCCCCCCATCACTCCGAGGATGAAGCTGTACTGGAGCGGCGGCCTGAGCGCGCCCATGGCGATGAGGGGTTGCGCGTTCTGGATGTGCCCGAAGTCGAAGCACTCGAGCTCGGGCTTCACGCCGCCCTCGCGCATGGCCTCGGCGGCGAGGAGGATGTCGGTGAAGGAGTTCATGAAGACCATGTCGAACACGAAGCCCCGCCGCTTCTCGGAGTACTTCGCATAGTTCATGGAGCCCATGTTGAGCGCGGCCATCTCCGGGCGGGTCCGCCACACGTACTCGAGGCGGGACTTCTTCTCCGCCTCGCCCTCCACACCCATGTTGAAGCCGCCGGTGGAGAAGTTGAGGATGACGGGGCAGCGCTTGCGCACCTCGTCGCGGATCTGCGCGTAGACGTCCGTGGACCACGACTGGTCTCCGGTGTCCGGCTCGCGCCCGTGGATGTGGACGACGGCCGCGCCTGCTTCGTACGCACGGCGGGCCTCCTCGGCGATCTCCACGGGTGTGTAGGGGAGGTGGGGACACTGCTCGCGCTTGGCGAGGACGCCGGTGAGCGCGCAGGTGACGATGACCTTGTCCTTCGACACGGGCATGGGGGCACTCCTGTGCTTCGGGATGATTGGGACGGTGGGCTCAGCGATCGTTCCAGCGGGGCGGGCGCTTCTCGAGGAAGGCGCCGACTCCTTCCGCGGCGTCCTCCGCCAGCACGTTGAGGGAGAGCTGCCCCGCGAGGAACTCGAGGGCCTGCGTCAGCGGCATGTCCTCGGCGAGGAAGTAGGCGCGGCGCCCGAGCGCGAGGACCGCCTGGCTCTTGCCCGCGAGCGTGCGCGCGAGCTCCGCCACGGCGGCGTCCAGCTCCGACGGTGCGACCACGCGGTTGAGGAGCCCCAGGGCCAGCGCCTCCTCGGCCCGCATGCGGCGTCCGGTCATCACCAGCTCGAGCGCACGCTTCCGGCCCACGTGACGCTGGAGCAGCGCCATCAGCATCATGGGGAAGAGGCCGACGTCCACCTCCGGCGTGCCGAGCTCGGCGGTACTCGCCGCCACCGCGAGGTCGCAAGCGAGGACCAGGCCGAGCCCACCCGCGAGGGCGTGGCCGTTCACGCGCGCGATGGAGGGCTTGCGCGCCTCCTGGAAGCGGCGCAGCAGCTGGGCGTAGGCGCGGCGTCCCTCGTGCCCGGCGAGGAAGCCGTCCCCCGTGGCCATGCCGCCGAGGTCGGCGCCCGCGCAGAAGGTGCGCTCACCGGTGCCCGTGAGCACGAGCACCCGCACGGCGGGGTCCGCCTCGGCGCGGCCGATGGCGTCGGTCAGCTCCTCGAGCACCCGGGGCGACAGCGCGTTTCGCGCGCGCTCCCGGTCGATGGTCAGGAGCGCCTTTCCGTCTTCGACCGCGTAGAGGACCTGTCTCTCTTCCATGCATCCTCCGCGTCCACCGCGGGTCCGGTGGAGGGCGTGGGCAGGATGCCACCGAGGAACGCATCCGAGATCTGCCGCTGCACGCGCTCCACCATGGCTTCGTCCTGAACGTCCACGAGCCCGAGCACCAGGGCCGTGAGGCACATCTCGAGCGCCCCGAAGAGCATGCCCGCACACACGAACGGGTCGAGGTCCGCGCGGAGCTCACCGCGGTCCCGCGCGCGTTCGAACATCTCGTTGGCGAGCTGGATGGCCTCGCCCACCGCGGACTGGCGGTTGATGCGCTCGCCGGCCGGCGCCCGCGCGACCTCCAGGATGATGACCTTCACGCCGCGGGGGTCCACGCGGTAGGCCTCGAAGGCCACCTGCGTCACGCCGTGGACCTTCTCCACGATGTGCGCGTCCCTGGCCACGACCTCCCGGATGCGCGCGATGAAGCCACCCCATCCGGCGTCGAAGACCGTCTGCAGCAGCTCGTCCTTGTTCTTGAAGTAGTGGTAGACGAGCCCGTAGGCGACGCCGGCCTCGCGCGCCACGTCCGCGATGCGGCACCCGTGGTAGCCCTTCTTCGCGAACACGTCGATGGCCGCGCGGAGGATGGTCTTCCTCCGCTCGCTCTCGCGCGCACCCGCCTCCTCCGCCGCTGCCTTGCCTGTCCGTGCCACGCTGAGGTGTCGCTCCCGGGTTGACTCCGGAGTCAGCCCTTCAGGGACAGTAAGCAGTCGAAGGAAGCAGGGTCAACCGATAGGCGCCGGCGAGGGGCGCATTGGTTGCGCTCGCGAACGTGGGCCTGCCGGAGTCCCTGCCAGCCCTGCGGGTGAGGGAGGGCATGCGGACCCGGGCCGTTCGTCAGAGCTGGGTTCCGAAGCTGCCGAAGTTCGAGATGGTGAAGTTGAGGCCGAACCTGGGCTCGAGGAGCCTCGTGTCCTCGTGTGCCTGTGGCCGCGTGGCGCCCACCTGCAGGCCGAGGCTCCAGCAATTCGGCGCGGGTGCGAACGAGATCCCGAGCACCGCCGAGGCGAGAGGCTTCTGTATCTCGGTGGAGTCTCTCTGGATGACGAACTTCGGTTCGACGAGGACGTCCGCCGAGAGGCCCAGGCCACGGAGTGGTGTTGCCCACCGCGCCTGGACACGTACCTGCTCGCCCGGCTTGGCCTCGGCGAGGCCGGACGGATTCGGCACCGGGAGCGGCGGCCCTACCAGGGCGTCGATGCCCATTCGCATCCGCTCGCTGCCGCCGGCGAGAAACGCGTCGTACGTGATGGAGACGCCAGCGAGCGACCCCAGATCGAGCGCGAGTGCGGCGAACGTCTGGTTGAAGCTCCGGGTGAGCGGATCAACGCGCAGGCCCCCGCTTCCCGAAAACGGACCGACCCGACCCGTCAGCCGCGCGTACGCTTCTGCGATTCGGACGTTGCCGAACCGCTCCTCTGGAAGGAGGTCGAATCCCTGGCCGATGTCGAGCCGGAGCACTTCCTGCGCGCCGCCTCCGCCGCGCGCCACGAGGCGTTGCTGAACCTCCGCGACCGCCTGGAAGAGCTGTCCCGGTGGCGCCACCGCTCCGTTTCCAAGGCCGAAGGGGGTATCCAGCGCGTCGTACGCTCCCGGTGCGTTGCCTGTGACGAAGGGGACCCAGAGCCCCACGATGCGGGGCGTGACGACGTGGGTCAGGCCCGACCCCGGGTTGCCAAAGGTCCGCGCGAGCCGGCTCTCGGCCGCGGCCTGAAGGAGCGGGTAGCCGCGAGTCGCGGATGCTCCAGTCGTCTCGCCGTAATACGCCGTCTGTCGCCAGGCCACGGACGGCGTGAGCTGGAGCACGTCTCCCACGGGAAGCGAAGCGGAGAGGCGCGGCATGAGGTCGAGCCGGTCGCGGCGCTCGCGCTCGCCCGCGTCGTAGACTCCGTTCAGCTGTCCGGCGTCGGGTGCGTCGAAACCGTTCAAGACGCCATCGGCACCCTCGTCGCCTCCGTCACCGGAGAGCGATGCCAGGCGCGCATACGAAAGAGTCAGTCCGCCGAAAACGGGGCCCGCGAGCTGACGCTCGGGAAGGGCGAACGTGAAGCCCGGGAGACGATGCAGGGGTGAAGGCGGCACCGCACCGCCGACGTTCGACTGGAAGAAGCGATGCGCCGTCCGGAGGTCCTGCCGCAGGACCGCGTCGAGCCCGAGGTAGTGGTCTTCACCTCTGTGTGAGAAGGCGACGGTCGAGCGCGTGTACTCGGCCTGACGCCCGAGCACGTCCGCGTTCTGGTCCTTCACGTACGCGCCGTCCGAGACGAGGCCCAGGTTGGCGCGGAGCGAGAGCCCGTTTCCGAAGTCCTGGGCATGATCCAGCGAGAGGTTGCCGCGCAGTTGGCGTCGCGTTCCGGCAATCGCAGCCAACGTGATCGGGTCTCGCTGGAGCCGCAAGTCGTAGACGAGCCCAAGCGATGCCCGGCCTTCCGTTCCCGCGACGGGCGCGTAGCGGAACTCGGTGAGGAGCCGAGGTCCACGGACTCCAACGGGGCTGTCAATCTCCTCCTTCGCGCCCCCGAGTCCGAAGGAGTACCCGGGCGTGAACGTGAAGTCATAGCTCGGGTGCGGTGCCCAGAAGATGGGCTGCTCGAATCCAAACCCGCTCGGTCCCGAGAACGTGATGCCGGGGAAGAGCAGCCCCGAGCGCCTGTCCGAGAGAGGCACCTCCGTCCAGGGCACCGGGAAGGGCGGCAGCACCGGCACGTTGCCCACCATCACCTGCCAGCCACGCAGGGTCGCGCTCTCGCCCGCGACGACGTCGGCCTCGCTCGCGCGAATGCGCCATGCGGGGGCGTTCGGGTCGCAGTCGCAAGGGATGAGCGAGACGTCCGAGACGCGGAACCGGCCCGGTCCGAGCCGCTGGATACGGGCACCGCGCAGCGCGAGCGCGTTCTCCCCGAGCCTGAGGATCTCGTCCCGCGTCCGCGCGTCACGCAGTGCCGCCGGTGACACGCCGCGCTTCTGGAGGACGAGCCCGTCCGTGACGGTGACCTGCTCTGCCGGGATGTCCAGGGTCAGCGCGTCCGCCACCGCGACGAACTCACCCGCCACCAGCATGGCGTGTCCGCGGGCCTCCACACGCCGTGCGGACTCGTCGTAGGTGAGCGTGTCCGCACGGACCTGGACGCTCTCCGAGCGAAGGACCGCGCCTCCCTCGTACGAGACGAGGTGGGTGCTCCCCTCTCGCCTCGCGACGTCGGCGGTGACGTGGAGGACCTCGCCACCCAGACCCCGCAGCTCACCCCCAGACGCCACCTGCCCCGCCAACCAGAGCGCCAGGAGCGCCGGCACCTGCGTCATGCCAGGACGCCCGTTCGCCGCATGGCCCTGCGACTACCGTCCCGCGCGCGGGAACTCAAGAGAGACGACGTTTCCCTCCTGGGTCGCCTGGTAGGGGACCGACTCCTTGAGCGTGATCTCCACGCGGACGGTCCGGCCGGGACCCGACCGGGGCATCACGCGGGCCACGGCCGTGTCGAAGAACGACGTCTCGAGCGCGCGCCGGTTGTTCTGTCCCCCGATGCGTGTGTTCTCGAGCTCGAGCACCAGCGTGCGCTCCCCACCCTCGGACACCGTGTAGCGCACGGGCTCGTCGGTGCGCACGAAGACGCGCGAGCTGCCCGCCTCCTGCTTGAAGCCCACGAGGGCCACCGTCTTGCGGCGGCCCGAGACGTCTCCCGAGCTCGCCAGCGAGTGCTGGGCCTCGGCAGGCGCCGTCTGACGCTCCTCCGCCTGGGCACGCGCCTCGGCCCTGCGCTGCGCGTCCGCTTCGCGCTCTTCCTGCGCACGGGCGGCAGCCTCCGCCCTGGCCTGAGACCGCGCTTCGGACTCCTGACGCTTGCGCTCCTCGGCCTCGGTCCTGGCCTGGGCCCGCGCCTCGGCCTCCTGGCGCTTGCGCTCCTCGGCCTCCGTCCTGGCCTGCGCGCGAGCGTCGGCCTTCGCACGAACCTCCGCCTCGGCCTGCGCACGGGCCTCCGCCTCGAGCCGCGCGGCCTCCGCCTCCGCCTGGGCGCGCGCCTCGTTCTCCTTGCGCTTGCGCTCCTCGGTCTCGGCCTTCGCCTGGGCTTCTGCCTGCGCTCGGGTCTCCGTGTCTGCCTTCGCCTTGGCGTCCGCCTGCGCCCGGGCCTCTGCCTCCTGGCGGTGGCGCTCCTGCTCCGCGGCACGTGCTGCCTCGGCCTCGGCCTGCTGGCGGGCCAGACGCTCCTGCTCGACGGCCTCCGCGTTGGCAGCCGGGACATTTCCGCCAGGGGCCTCGCCGGTGGTCGCCTGGGCCGCAGCCTTCTCCGTGCCGCCGGAAGAGGGCGTGCCCGCGGCCACCGCCGCTCCGCCCGCTCCGAGCACCTTCACCACGATGAGACCGCCCTCGGCCTGGATGTCGGTCTCCACGTCCTTCTCGAAGCCCACGAGCACGCGCGCGATGGCGGAGGAGTCCGAGCCGTAGCTCGCGGTCCGGATGGCGCTGATGGTGCCGTCGCCCACCTGCATGTCCTCGGGGACGCCCTTGAAGACGGCCTCGGAGATGTCGATGACGAGCCGCGAGGGGTCCGTCATGGTGAAGGTGGTGAAGTTGGGCTTCTTCGAGCCGACGATCTCCACGTGCCCGCCGCGGACGCGGACCGCGGTGATGGTGTTGAGCTCGGCGTTCTGCGCGAGCGCCACGGTGGGCAGGAGCAGGGCCAGGCCCAGCGCGCGGAAGGGTGAGGAGAAGGCCATGCGCGCAGGCTAACACGGCCAAACCGCGGGCCAATTTTCATGCGGTGGGGGGTTTCCCCACCCTGAGGGCCGCCTGCCCGACCGCTACCGGATGCGGGGCAGCGACGGCGTGTGGAGCCGGTGCGACCGCGCGTACTCGATGAGGTTCTTGATGTCGTAGCAGACCTGGCGGATGTCGTGCCCCATGGTCAGCTCGATGTGGCTGTTGCCCTTGACCGGACGCCACAGCAGGTAGTCGCTCTGCGCGGACCGGTACACGCGCCGTGTGGACTCCACCGTGGCCAGGGGGTCCATGTCCCCGAAGAAGATGGCCATGGGGACCCGGAGCTTCGAGAAGCCACCCTTGAAGTCGTAGCCGGTCCTGTAGCAGACCATCTCGTTGCGGCGGATCCACCGGGCGAATTGCTCGATGACCCTCCTGGGCTCCGGCTCCCCCCCGTGGCGCAGCAGCCAGCGGATGGCCTCGCGCTCCACGCGGGTGGGGTTGGACAGCCAGCTCATCCGCTCCGCGAGCCTCCCGTAGAGCCGGTGGTCCTCCGCGCGCGCCATCGCCCGCTCCAGGAGCTTGAGCAGGCTGTCCACCGGTACGGCGTCGAACCGCGCGAACGTGGGCGCAGCAGCGCCCCTCTCCCCGCCCCGCTCCGCCCTCCGGAGGCGGGCCCTTCCCGCGGACAGCAGCCTCTGGCCCGCGTGCCACGCCCTGCGCTTCAGGTTGACGGCCCCCAGGGCGCCGTCCGCCATCAGCATCAACAGCGGCGTGAACAGCGCGAGCGCCCTCAGGGAAGGGAACCCCCGTCCCACGTCGCACGCCGCACCGATGGTGATGAGCCCCTCGAAGTCGTCGTGGATGCCCGCGTAGCCGTAGCCGAGCATCCCGCCCATGGAGTGGCCGCAATAGAAGATGCGCGAGCGCCGCGTCACCCGCTTGACCGCGGACACCGCCGCGGGCAGGTCGTAGAGGAAATAGGTGTCGAGGTCCCAGCCGTAGTCGAGGTCCGGCGGGGGCTCGCGACCGGAGCTGCGCGCCAGCTCGCGCTGAAGCGCCACCGAGCTCTTTCCATGTCCGCGCAGCTCCAGGATGTGGATGTCCGCGCCGAAGAAGAGCAGGTTCTTGACGAACTCACCGCTCGTCCAGCAGTGACGGTTCTGCGAGAAGCCGTGCACCACCAGCAGCGGCTCCATGTAGACCGGCTGGTGGAAGGCCTGCGGGACGGGACGGTAGCGCGTGATGACCAGGGACCAGCCGTCCGCCGTCTCCACCGTGTACTGCGACTTCCTGTAGAGCGACCGGAAGGTGACCTCGTCCACGCTCGGCGGTCGCCCGGCAGCTTCCTCCGCTGACCAGTCAACGGGAAGACGCATGCCGAGAAGCTAGGGGCGGTGATGCAGCGCGCCAAGGCCTCAGGCGCCCACGAGCGTCGCGCGGATGGCACCGACGAGCACCAGAGAGCCCGCGCAGACGATGAGGTCGTTCCCGCGGGCACGCGAGCGGGCAGACGCGAGGGCCGCGTCCACGGACGGACAGGCGACCACGTCCGCGCAGAGCCGTTGCGCATCGGGCAGGGAGTGCGCAGGGGACAGCGCGCGCGGGCTCGGCGGTGCCACCAGGTGCACGGAGGCGCTCAGCGGAGCCAGCGTCCGCAGCATGGGCCCGTGGTCCTTGTCCGCGAGGACGCCGAACAGGAGGTGGACGCGCCGGCCCGGATAGCGCTCCGCGAGCGCCGCCGCGAGCACCTCGGCGCCACCCGGGTTGTGCGCGCCGTCGAGGACGACGGTGGGCCCCTGCGCCACCTCCTCGAGGCGACCCGGCCACTGCGTCCGGGTCAGCCCCGAGCGCACCGCAGCGTCCGACACGTGCAGGCCCTGCGATGCGAGCGCGCCGAGCGCCGCCACCGCGACCGCTGCGTTCTGGCGCTGGTGCGGTCCGGCGAGCGACAGGACCAGACCGCCCACGCTGCGCCCCGGGCCGTCGTAGCGCAGGGTGCCGCCGGGCTCTGGCGCCACCACGAAGTCCCTCCCCTCGAGGAGGAGGGGCGCACCCACCTCGCGCGCCCGCGCCTCCAGGACGGAGAGCGCCTCGGGGGACTGTCGGCTCACCACCACCGGGACACCGGGCTTCAGGATGCCCGCCTTCTCCCCGGCGATGGCCGCGAGGGAGTCGCCGAGGTGGTCCATGTGGTCGAAGGAGATGGGGGTGATGGCCGTGACCGCCGGCCTGCACGCCGAGGTGGCGTCCAGGCGCCCCCCGAGCCCCGTCTCCAGGACCACCACGTCCACGCGCTCCTCGGCGAAGTGCCAGAGCGCCAGGAGCGTGCCGAACTCGAAGTACGTGAGGAGCGCCGGCCCTTCCGCGGCCTCGGGGTAGCGCGCGAGCACCTCCTCGATGCGGCGGGCGAGCAGCCCGTCGGGGATCGGCTCCCCATCCACGCGGATGCGCTCGTTGAAGCGCACGAGGTGCGGGGAGGTGTAGAGCCCCACGCGGTAGCCCTGCTCCTTCAGGCACCTCGCCGCGAAGGCGCAGGTGCTCCCCTTGCCATTCGTCCCCGCGACGTGGAGGACACGCAGGCCCTCCTCGGGGTGGCCGAGCCGGGCCAGCGCGTCGCGCATCCGGTCGAGCCCGAGCACGATGGTGGAGGGGCCCAGCCGGTCGAGGAAGGACAGGGGCGAGCTGGACGCGGACATGCGTTGAACGCGGAGAAGGCGCGCGTCAGCCCAGGAGCCCGAGCAGCTGCGCGAGCTTCGCGCGCAGGTCCTTGCGGTGCACGATGGCGTCGATCATCCCGTGCTCGAGCAGGAACTCGCTGCGCTGGAAGCCCTCGGGGAGCTTCTGGCGGATGGTCTGCTCGATGACGCGAGGACCGGCGAAGCCGATGAGCGCCTTCGGCTCGGCGATGATGACGTCCCCGAGCCAGGAGAAGGAGGCCGCGACGCCGCCCGTGGTCGGGTGGAGCATCACCGAGATGTACGGCTTGCGGACCTCCCGGTAGCGGGCGATGGCCGCGGAGGTCTTGGCCATCTGCATGAGGCTGAAGATGCCCTCCTGCATGCGCGCGCCGCCCGAGGCGCTGAAGATGATGGCCGCGCACTGGCGCTCGTAGGCCCGCTCGAAGACGCGCGTCACCTTCTCCCCGACCACCGAGCCCATGGAGCCGCCCATGAACTCGAAGATGAACGAGCCCACGCTCACGGGGCGGCCCTCGATGCGGCCGGTGCACGAGAGAAACGCATCCGCCTCCCCCAGCGCCTTGCGCGTGGAGCGGAGCCGGTCCTTGTACTTCTTGCTGTCCACGAAGCCCAGCGGATCCTGCGGCTCGAGCCCGAGGTCGTGCTCCTCGAAGGTCCCCTCGTCCAGGAGCGCCGCGAGGCGGGCACGGGCCGGCCACGCCATGTGGTGGCCACACACCGTGCACACGTTCAGGTTCCGCTCGAGGTCCTGCCGGTAGATGATCTCGTCACACTCCTCGCACTTGGCCCAGAGGCCCTTCATGCGCGAGGAGACCTCGCCGGCCTCGGGGGCGGTTTCCTTGGTGGCGATGCGCGGCTTCTTCGAGAACCAGGCCATGAGAGGGCGGGTGGGTTAGTCCGCAAGCACCCTCCCCGTCAACAGTGGACAGGTCGCTAGAACTCGTAGACGTCGTCCAGCTCCAGCAGCTTGACCGGCAGGTGGGCGAGCTCCTCCTTCAGCTGCGCGAGGAAGGCCGGCTTGAGGTGGTAGAGGAAGACGCGCGCGCCGTTGCGCTCCAGCTTTCCCAGCTCGGTCTCCAGGGTGCGGGGCGTCAAATGCCCCGAGACATCCGCCAGCTGCTGGAGCCCGTTCGGGAAGCTCGTCTCCACCAGGAGCGCCTGGAGGTCCTCGGTGGCGTTGAGGACCTTCCAGAAGCGCTCGGTGGGACCGGTGTCTCCGCTGATGGCCAGGGCGCAGCCGTCGCTGCGGATGACGAAGCCACAGCTCTCCACGGGGTGGCTCACGGGCACGCTGCGCACCCGGAAGGGCCCCACCTGGAACGTGCTCCCGGGGCGGAACGAGCGGATGCGCAGCACGGGGTTCTTGCGCGTCGGGATGCGCGTGAAGTCCGGCCAGAGCGCGTCGTTGAAGAGGTTCTCGCGCAGGGTGCGGGCGCACGCCGTGCTCGCCCAGAGCGTGACGGGCGTCTTGCGCCGTCCCACGACGAGGTCCGCCATGAGCGGGAGGTCCTTCACGTGGTCCAGGTGGCTGTGCGTGATGAGGACGTGGTCCACCCGGCACAGCCGCTCGAGCGACAGCGTGGACGTCAGCGCGCCCGCGTCCAGCGCGAGCACGTCATCCACGAGGAAGCACGTGGACCTGCACGAGGGGAGCTCGCCGCCGTGGCAACCCAGGACCTGGAGCTTCACGCTAGAGCTCTCCGAACTTCCACTTCATCTCCAGGTACTGGAGGAAGTCCTGGAGGCGCGCGGTGTCGTAGACCGTCACGCGGTCTCCGCTCCTCTCGAGGAGGCCTGCGCGCTCCATGCGGTTGACGGCCAGCCGGATGGCGGGCTCGCCCACGGAGATCTGCCCCGGGAGCTCGCGCAGCGGCAGGTCGATCTCCACGCCCTCCTCGAGCGGGCGCCCGCGGGTCTGGCAGACCTGCAGGATGTGCTGCACCACGCGGCTCACCGGATCCGACAGGAGGAGGTTCTCGATCTGCGAGTCCGCCTCGCTCAGGCGCTCGGCGAGCTTCTTGATCATCCGGACGGCGATCTCCGAGTTGCCCCGGATCATCCCCTCGAACGTCTTGGGGTCGATGACGAGCAGCCGCGCGTCGTCGTGGACGGTGGCCGTGGCGTTGCGCGGCTTGTTGGAGATGATGGCCATCTCCCCGAAGAACTCCCCGGGCCCGAGGATGGCGAGGACCTTCTCCACGTCGCGCACGCGCTTGGAGATGGTCACGCGACCCGACTGGATGACGAACATCTCCTTGCCGGGCTCGCCCTCGTGGCAGAGCACCGCCCCTTTCGGGAACTCCTTGCCGAATCGCTGGAAGAGGGTGTCCTCGGCGCTCATGGTCGTCTCCCCTGTCGGGGCAGTTAGCCAGCACCCGGGAGGGGCGTCAATTTCGCGGACTTCACGGTACACGGGCTCACTTCGCGGTGGCGGTGTAGACGCCGTCCCAGCCCGGCCCCGGAGGCTGCTCGCGGAGCTCGGCGATCTGCGCGAGGTAGCGCTGGCTCGGTGCGTCCTCCGGCCAGGACCGGAGCACGGACTCGAAGCCGCCCAGCGCCTCGTCGAAGCGCTGGGCGGCGAACGCGTCCACGGAGGCCTCGAACGAGGAGATGACGCGTGCGTCGGCCTCGGTGGCCCGACCCATGGCACGCAGCTCCCAGATGCGCACCGGCTTGCGCTTGCCCTTCACCCGCACCGCGCCGAGGCGACGCGCGACGACGTGGCCCTCCACCTGGCGCCAGGTCGCCTCGCTCATGAGCACGCGCGTCTCGTACTCCTTGTTGGTGCCCTCCAGGCGGCTCGCGAGGTTCACGGCGTCCCCCATCACCGTGTAGTCGAAGCGGATGTCGCTCCCCATGTTGCCGACGATCATGGGCCCCGAGTTGATGCCGATGCCGATGTCGAAGTCCGGGAGGGCCTGCTCCCGCCAGGCGGCCTTGAGGGCCTCGAGCTCCTCCAGCATCCGCACCGCGGCGCGGCAGGCGCGCAGCGCGTGGTCCGGCTGGTCCACCGGCGCGCCCCAGAAGGCCATCACCGCATCGCCGATGTACTTGTCCAGCGTGCCCCCCTCCTCGAAGACGATGCGTGTCATGGGGGAGAGGTAGCCGTTCACGAACTTCACGAGCGCCTCGGGCGCCATGCGCTCGGACAGCGTGGTGAAGCCGCGGATGTCGGAGAAGAGGACGCTCAGCTCCTTCTTCTCCCCGCCCAGCTTCAGCCGCTCCGGGTTCTGCAGCATCTGGTCCATGACGGACGCGTTGAGGTAGTGCTGGAACGCGTTCCGCAGCTGTCCCTTCTCCCGGTCCACCGTCAGGTAGCCGAGGAAGATGACGCCGAAGGCGACGAGGAAGACGTTGGACACGGGGAGCACCGTGGCGAGCTGCAGCCCGCGGTGGAGCATCGCCTGGTCCAGCACGAGCCAGCACCCCGCGACCGCGAGGACCAGGACGAGCTTCAGGGTGAAGCCCACCCTCGGCAGGAGGAGCGCGAGCGCCAGCGCCCCGAGCAGCATGAACGCGAACTCCACGAGGCGCAGCTCGACCGGCCGGCGCAGGAAGTCCTGGCCGAGGATGTTGGAGAGCATGCTCGCGTGGACGTAGATGCCGGGCTCGTACTCGCTGAAGGGCGTCACCCGCTGGTCGAAGCCACCCACGTACGTCACGCCGAGCAGCGCCACCTTGCCCTTCAGGGAGCCGGGGGCGAGCGTGCCCTCCACCACGTCCGAGAACGAGACGTGGGGGAACACCTGGCTCCCCTTCCCGTAGTAGGCGACGAGGGTGAAGGGCTCGTCCGCGAGCAGAGGCACCTCCAAGCTCCCCTCCGCGCCCTCGAGCCTCGCGCCCAGGAGCCGCTGCTCGAGCGGGCTCCACTCCGGCACCACCCGCGCCCCGCGAGCGGTGGCCGCCGTCTGGAGGGCGAGGCTGGGCAGGAGCCCCGCGGGGCTGTCCAGCCGCGCGAAGAGGGGGAGGCGGCGGATCACCCCATCCGGGTCCGGCGACACGTTGAAGAGGCCGAGCGGCGAGCCCGCCTCCGCGAACACGCGGAGCGGCGTCTGGGCGGAGAACTGGCGGAAGCTGGGCACGTCCTCCAGCGCGACCTCGTGGACCGAGCCCGGAACGCTCCCGGGAAAGGGAGGCACGAGCACGCGTGGGCCGAGGAGGCGGGCGTGCTCCCGGATGCGCTCTCCGAAGCTGGCACGGTCCGTCACCGGATAGGTGATGAGGCCCTGGACCACCTCCGGCGCCTCACGGAACGCGGCGGCCAGGTCCTCGTCGGGGGAGCGCCGGGTGCGCTCGGAGAGCTCTGCGCGGAAGCTCGCGAGCTGGGCCACGGCGCCCTCCGGCAGGCTGCGGCTCGCCTGCTCGAAGCGGGTGAGCGCCTCCCGGAACGCGAGGCCCGCGGAGTCCGGCACCTCGTTGTTGAACGTGATGTCCAGCCCCACCGCGGCCACTCCGGCGGTGTGGAGCGCACGCAGGCCCTGCGCCACGAGGGCGCGGTTCCAGGGGTAGAGGCCGTAGCGCTGCACGCTCTTCTCGTCGATGGCCACCACCACCACGTCCGGGTGGGCCGGCCGCTCGCCGCGCAGGCGCACCTGGAGGTCCGACACGCGGCCCTCGGCGGTGTGCAGGGCCCTCACCAGCGACTGGGCGACCTCACCGGTGGACCCCTGCGCCACCTCGCCGCCCTCCCCGAGCCGCACGCCACTGGGGGGAACGGCGTTGGACCACCAGTGCAGGCCGGCCATCACCAGGGCAATGGCGAGCGCCAGGAGCTCGAAGCGGAATCGGGAGCGGATGGTGCGCATGCGGGTGGCGGGGCATGTTAGGCGGAAAAGCGCCTCCCGGTAGACAGGCGCCCGGGCGGCCTTCCCCCTCCAGCGGGCACCCCGCTGCCGCGACGCTGGCATGCGCCTGGCCAACCCGCTACAAGCGCCGCCGTGGGAACTACGTACAAGCAGGCAGGCGTGGACATCGAGGCCGGGGACGCGCTGGTCGAGCGCATCAAGCCGCTCGCGCAGCGGACGCTGCGTCCCGAGGTCATCAGCGGCGTGGGCGGCTTCGGCGGCCTCTTCGCATTGCCCCCGGGCAAGTACCGCGAGCCGGTGCTCGTGGCGGGCACGGACGGCGTGGGCACCAAGCTGAAGCTGGCCTTCCAGACCGGACGTCACGCCACGGTGGGCATCGACCTGGTGGCGATGAGCGTCAACGACATCCTCACCTCCGGCGCCGAGCCCCTCTTCTTCCTCGACTACTTCGCCACGGGCCGGCTCGAGGTGGAGCAGGCGCGGGACGTCATCCACGGCATCGTGCTCGGCTGCGAGGAGTCCGGCTGCACGCTGCTCGGCGGCGAGACGGCGGAGCTGCCCGGCTTCTACGCGAAGGGCGAGTACGACCTCGCCGGCTTCGCGGTGGGCGTGGTGGAGCGCAGCGACATCCTCACCGGCAAGGACATCCGTCCCGGGGACGCGCTCGTCGGCATCCAGTCCAGCGGCCTGCACTCCAACGGCTACTCCCTGGCGCGCAAGGTGCTGCTCACGGACGCCGGGCTCTCGCTGGACGCCCTCCCCGAGGGCCTGGACTCCACGCTGGCCAACGTGCTGCTCCAGCCCACGCGCATCTACGTGAAGGACGTCCGTTGCTTGCGCGAGGCGGGCATCACGCTCAAGGGCATGGCCCACATCACCGGCAGCGGCATCCCGGGCAACCTGCCGCGGTGCCTGCCGGATGGGACGCGCGCGGTGCTCCGGGAGTCCGCGTGGCAGCGCCCCGCGATATTCGAGCTCATCCAGCGGCTGGGCGCGGTGGCGCGCGACGAGATGTACAGCACCTTCAACATGGGCCTGGGCCTCATCTGCGTGGTGCCGGCGGACCAGGCGCGCCGCGCGGTGGAGGCACTGGCCAGCAAGGGGGTGCTCGCGTGGGAGGTGGGCCACATCGAGCAGGGAAGCGGTGAGCCCACCGCGGTCATCGCGCCGTGAGCCGCGCGCGCGTGGCCGTCCTCGCCTCCGGGAGCGGCACGAACCTGCAGGCGCTCCTGGACGCCGCGAAGGAGCCCCGCTACCCGGCGGACATCGTCGTGGTGCTCAGCAACGCGCCCACCGCCTTCGCGCTCGAGCGCGCGCGTCGCGCCGGCGTCCCCACCGAGGTACTCGAGCACCGCGCCTTCCCCTCGCGGGAGGCCTTCGACGGGGCCATGGTCGCGCGCCTGCAGGAGCACCGCGTGGAGTGGGTGTGCCTGGCCGGGTTCATGCGCCTCATCACGCCGGTCTTCCTGCGCGCGTTCCCCGGCCGGGTGCTCAACGTCCACCCGGCGCTCCTGCCCGCCTTCCCCGGCATGCACGGGGTGCAGCAGGCGCTGGAGTGCGGCGTGAAGGTTGCGGGCTGTACCGTCCATTTCGTGGACGCGGGCACCGACACGGGCCCCATCATCGCGCAGGCCGCGGTGCCCGTCCTGGACTCGGACGACGAGGCCTCGCTCTCCGCACGCGTCCTCGAGCAGGAGCACCGCCTCTACGTGGAGTCGCTCGCGAGGGTCATCCGCGGCGAGGTGCGCGTGGAGGGGCGGCACGTGGTGGCCGCCCGCCCGGCCTGAGGTGTAGTGTCCGCTGCCCCGTCCGATGGCCTCTCCGACCCAGACCCGTCCCAAGGCACCCGCAGGTCCCTCCCGCCACGTCTACGACGTCATCGTCCTCGGCGGTCAGCTGGGAGGCGCGCTCGCGGCCACGCTCCTCGCCAAGCGCGGCGTGAAGGTGCTCCTCGTGGAGCACGAGGGGACGGGCGCAGGCTACGAGCACGGAGGCTGGCTCCTGCCGTACGCGCCCTTCCTCCTGCCTCCCGTGAGGAGCATGCCCGCGGTCGAGCAGGCCGTGGGCGAG
>JAKEEX010000880.1 GCA_022616315.1 Myxococcaceae bacterium | reverse complement strand
CCTCCTCGCGCGGAGGGGGCCTTCCGCCCTCGGGCTCGTCGAGGACGAGCGAACGCCTTGCGGGCGCGCTCCGGTCCGCGTCGAAGAGGGTCAGCTGAGCGGGCGCGCCCGGGCTCATCCTCCCCATGCTACCCGGGGTGGGTGCGGACTCAAGAGCGCTCAGGCCCCTCTCGCATGCTGGCGCACCTCCGCCCGGAGCCTCTCGCCCAGTGCGGCGAGCGCCTCGCGGGAGGTGCCGAATGCGGCGAGCACGTCCTCCAGCTGCTCGGCCTCCTCCACCGCGAGACACACGGCGCCAGCGCCTGCACCGCCCTCCGCGCGTGCCTCCTCGACCCCTCCCAGGCGCTCCACCTGGAGGCTCCACGTGCCATCGGGCCACAGCTCGAAGGGGTAGAGGCGACACGCGGTGGGGCGCACCTCCTCCGGGAGGACGCAGCCCTCGCGCGCATCGTGGAAGACGCACGCACCCGAGCGCCGCCGGAGCGTGAGGCGCGCCGGGCCCTGTCGGAAGTAGCCGCGGTAGAGGGGGCGCCGACGCTCGTACTCGAGCGCCTCCTCCAGGGTGAGCCACTCCACCTCGCTGAACCGCGACGGGGAGAGGCCCATGTGGGCCGCCACCCGCTCCACGTCCGCGTGCGTCAGCGTGGCGAGGTGCTCACCTTCGGACACCTCGCAGCACGAGCGTCCGAGCACCCTCGGGCACCGCGCGCACACCGGCCCCCTCCCCTCCCCGCTCACAGGGTCCTGCCGAAGATGCCGTAGAGCCCGCGCATGATCTCGAGGCTGCGCACCGTCTCACGCAGCTCGGCCTCCAGCGCCGCCCTCTTCAGTGCGTCCGTCTCCGCATCCACCTGGGTGGAGAGCGCCTGCGCGCGCATCACCAGGGAGGGTGCCGCCGGAGGCTGAGCGCACGGGGAGTTCACGTCGGCCGGAACGGTGAGCTTGCACAGCGCCGCGTACGAGAAGCCCCCGCCGAAGGGGTCCGCGTACTGCACCACCTTGTGACCGGGGATGGGGTCCACGTTCTCTCCGGAGCCCAGGACGAAGACCTGGTTCTGGGTGGCGAAGTCCTGGTTGAAGTTCTCGGTGAAGAAGGCCATGCCGAAGACCTCGGCATAGTAGCGCGTGCCCCATACGGGGCGGCTCACGGCGAGCTCCGCCTGGCCCCCTCCGCCGCCAGCCCCCTCGGCCGGCGGGTAGACGAAGTGGGCGAGGTAGCTCTCGGCCCTCACCTGCACCGGCGGCGCCACCTCGGCCAGCCCGTCCCCGCGCGGCACGAGCCTGGGCGCGATGGTCGCTCCGCTCTCCGTCCACACCCCGCTGAAGACGCGGGAGAGCTCGTCCGGGAAGGTGATGAAGTAGGGCAGCGAGTACTTCAGCGCGTCCGAGCCACGGTCCACGCCGAGGAACGTGGTGGTGCTGCTCGTCAGCGCGTTCATGGCCGCGTACTGGTCCCAGAAGTGCCCCACCTCGTGGATGCGGCTGTAGAAGTCGTAGCCGTCCGTCTCGGTGAGGGTGTAGGGGCTGCGCACGCCGGGCCCGCGCGGCAGGTACACGACGTCCGTGTAGGGCCTGCCCACGCCGGTGACACTCGCCACGAACGGGGCCTCGCGGCCCTCCTCCAGTCTGCTGCTGTCCGGCAGGTTCTCCGCGAGGCGCTCCCACCGCGTGCCGCTCACGTCCACCACCTTGCCGTAGTAGCCCGGCGGCACCGCGGAGAAGGTGGAGAGCAGGGTGTTGAGCCCATCGAAGACGGCCATGGTGAAGTACGACTGCCAGAGCGGGTCCCCCACGCCGACGAGCTCCTCCATCTCCTCCTCGGTGAAGCCGTAGGCCTGCTGGTAGATGTACTGGTTGAAGAGCCAGTTCTGGTAGACGTTGGGCAGGTTGCCCAGGAGCCGCCCGTAGGTGCGCGAGAAGACGCTGTCCGTGCTGAAGAAGAGCCTGTCGCGCTTGAAGTGGCTGAAGGCGTAGTAGTCTTCGTAGCGGGAGACCCAGTCGCGGTTCATCTCGTAGAGGTCCGCGCCCGCGTCCCAGCGGTTGCACGTGACGTTGGCCGCCACCTCCCCGTCCGAGCAGAACATGTACGGCACCTCCACGGGCATGCCGGTGGGGGCCACGCGGGAGAGGACGAGCTGCGGGAGCTGGATGTCCCCGTACCCCCAGGACACGTCGTCCACGCCGAGCGACTTCAGCTCCTGCTGGATGGCGTCGTAGTACGGCTTCATCTCGGACCACTTGCGGTAGCTGCGCTTGCCCATGCGCTGCACGCCCTGCTCGATGGCCTGGGGGAGCGGGAGCGTCGCGTCCGCGAAGTGGAGGGGCAGCGTCGTGTAGTGGAACCGGTCCGTGTAGAAGGCGCTGTACGGCGTGTAGTGCGTGGCCTGCGAGAAGGGCACCTGCACCTGCGCGCCGCGCACCAGGAGCGGCCTGTCCAGACGCGTGGTCTCCCACCGCGCGTTGGGTGTGGCGAGCTCCCTCCGGACCTCCGGGAACACCTCCACCCAGCCCGGCTCTCCGCCGCCTGCGTAGGCGAAGAGGATGGCGGCCTCGTCGTACCTACCGAGTCCGTGGATGCTCCCGTTCATCCGCGCGCCGTAGTCCATGATGGAGGAGTAGGCGAGCTCCGCCATGCCGCCCTCCACCTGCGCCTGGGTGGGAACCGCGGCGGCGACGAGGTCGTCCGGTTCGATGGGGAGCACGAGCTTGCCGCCCGCCTGCACGCCGATGCTCTCCTTGCGCAGCTGCCAGTACCCGTCCTTGTAGTTGAGTGCGTCGAAGCTGCCCTGGAAGTTGTGGCGCAGGCCCAGCGTGT
>JAKEEX010000146.1 GCA_022616315.1 Myxococcaceae bacterium | reverse complement strand
GGTGCGGACCGCCGCCTTCGTCCGGCAGTAGGCTCGCGTCATGCTCCTCCCCGTCCTCCTCGGAGTCCTGTCCGTCACCACGCCCGCAGCACCCGAGACGCTGAGCGCCTCCACCGCCGAGCGCTTCGCCTCCCTCGCCCTGGCGTGCGTCCACCGCGAGTACCCCAACAAGGTGGCGCACGTGCTCAAGCGCGACGGGGACGCGCGGCCTCCGCGTCAGCTCACTCCCGCGTTCTACGGCTGCTACGACTGGCACTCGGCAGTGCATGGCCACTGGCTGCTGGCCCGCCTGGCGCGCACCTTCCCCGATGCCCCCTGGGCGCCGAAGGCCCGCGCGGCGCTGGCGCGCAGCCTCACTCCGGCCCACATCGCCCGGGAGACGCAGTACCTCCGCGGCGAGGGGCGCGCGAGCTTCGAGCGCCCCTACGGCCTGGCGTGGCTGCTCCAGCTGGCGACGGAGCTGCACGCGTGGGACGACCCGCAGGCGCGCCGCTGGGCGAAGGCGCTCGAGCCGCTGGAGCGGGAAGTGGCCGTCCGGCTGCAGCAGTGGCTGCCCAAGCTCAGCCACCCGGTGCGCACAGGCGAGCACAGCCAGTCGGCCTTCGCGCTCGGCCTCGTGCTCGACTGGGCCCGGGCGCGCGGCGAGACGGAGATGGCGCAGCTGGTGCTCGCGCGTGCGCGGGCCTATTACGGCGGTGACGCGGCGTGCCCGCTCGGCTACGAGCCCGGTGGAGAGGACTTCCTCTCGCCCTGTCTCGCGGAGGCGGACCTGATGCGCAGGGTGCTCGCGCCGGAGGAGTACGGTCCGTGGCTGGCGCGCTTCCTCCCCGCGGATGGAGACGGTGCGAAGGACACCTGGCTCGCGCCCGCGGTGGCCACCGACCGCACCGACGGGAAGCTGGCGCACCTGGACGGCCTCAACCTGAGCCGCGCGTGGATGCTCGAGGGCATCCTGCACGGGCTGCCGGAAGGGGACGCGCGCAGGGCCCACTTTGCGCGGGCCGCCGCAGCGCACGCCCGCGCCGGACTCGCCTCCGTCACCGGCGAGCACTACGAGGGCGGGCACTGGCTGGGCAGCTTCGCGGTCTACCTGGTGACTCGACGGGGCCTCGTCCCTTGAGCTGCGCTGCCCAAGCCCATGCTCGCTCGCAGAGGAGCCCGATCGAGGCCCCCCGCTGCCCGGGCGAGAGGCCGGCGGGCGCCTGCAGCCTCCGGCGCATGCCCTAGCGTTGCTGCGAGGAGGTCAGCGGCACGCGTCCTGACCCCGGAGGCGACGGCGCATGAGCAACCTCAGGCACGAGGCGCAACCGGAGCGGGGGAGCGGGCAGCCACTGCGCGCGGCAATCCTGCGTGGAGCGCTCATCGCGTTCATCGGTGTGGCGAAGGCCTGGCCCGCCGAGGCGCAAGCCATCCAGCCCCTGGTGAGCAACAGCCCGCTGCTCTCGTGGGTGTACACGCTCTTCGACGTCCGCACGTTTGCAGTGCTGCTCGGTGCGGTGGCGCTCACCATCGCGTTCCTGTTGGCGCTGCGCCCCTGGTCACCACGGGCTGCCGTGGTGGGCAGCGTGGGGGCGATGGTGATGTTCCTCACCACCCTCTCGTTCCTCTTCACCACGCCCGGGGTGTGGGACCCCAGCGGCCCTCCCGTCCTGTCCGCCGCGGGTGGGTTCCTCTTCAAGGACGTGGTGCTCCTCGGAGTCGCCACCTGGTCCTTCCTAGAGGCGCGCGAGGCGGTCCGTCATGGGGCAGTGCGCCGCGCCAAGGTTCCTGCTGCATGGCACGCGTACCCGTAGGGGCGCGAGCGCGGTGCTCCACAGCGCTCGGGACGCGGGGGACGCGTCCGCACCGCCGAGGAGTCGATGATGGAAGCGATACGGATCCAGTCACATGGTGGTCTGGACGTTCTCGGGGTCGCGCGCTTGCCCGAGCCGGTGCCGGGCGCTGATGAGGTGCTCGTCGGCATCACGGCGTCTGCGG
>JAKEEX010000879.1 GCA_022616315.1 Myxococcaceae bacterium | reverse complement strand
TCACCGGAAACGACGGCTCCCTCCATGAAGCCCTGTAGATCCCCTGCGCAGTGCTCGCCGGCGAAATGGAGGTTGCCCACGCGCTCGCCCTCCACGCCCCCGAAGCGGGTGCGCTGGCCAACGCCGTAGGATGCGTAGCTGCCCCGTGCCCACGGGTGGCTCGGCCAGTGCGCGCGGACGGTTGGCTGCCCGGTATGCGCTGCGGCGAGGCCCGGGAAGACTGACTCCAGCGCGTCTGCAACTGCAGCACCCCGCTCCGCCGTGATCCCCTCTCCCGCGGCGAGCCCCGCCTTGCCTCCGGTGAAGCACGTGAGGATGCCCGCCGCACCTGGTTGCTGGCGAGACGTCTCCCAGGTCAGCTGCACCGGCGCGCAGACGCTGCTGCCGTGACGCCGATGACGCGTGCGCCAGACGCGTTCGGAGACACCGAGCATCAGCTTGCTGTTCGTGCCGTAGGACAGCGACGCGATTGCCTCGCGCTTCTCGGAGGGCAGCGGCAGAGCGAGCTCGACTTCGCGCAGCAGTGTGAAGGGGAGAGCGAGCACGACGTGGCGCGCGACTACGTCTCGCGTGCCACCAGCCCCCTCGAACGTGCAGGCAAGGCGTCCGTCGCTCGCGGGTCGCACCGCAACCAGCCTGCGCCCCGGTGCGAGCGCGTCGCCGAGGCGCTCGGCCAGTGCTCGTGGGAGACGCTCGTTTCCTCCAGCGATGTGGAATCGCTCATCGCTCTCTCCGAAGAGGAGGAAGGCTTCCTGACTTGGCTCCATCATCGTTAGGAGGTTGAGGCAGGACTGGACGTCCGTCTCGAGGCCGTACTCAGCCGTGTACGAGAGCGTCAGCAACTCCCGCATCCAGGCATCCGCACCGCACCTCTCCAGCCACTCGGCGAGAGAGATGTGGTCCAGCGCTGCCGCGTCTCCGCCCATACCCCGCGCGAGCGTGGAGAGTGCTCCCAGCCGGGCCTGCGAAAGGGACAGCGCTCGCGCAACGGGATGGAATGCCTCCACTACCTCGGCATCAGTGCGGTGCGCACCGCCCACGTACCACGTGTCGCGCGCCAGCTCAGGTGCGTCGCTCGCGAGGTCTTCCAGCGCAAGCCCCAGCTCAACCGCGAGCCCCTGGATCGCCGTGTGGCCCGTGTCGATGAGCTCCCCCCCGAGCTCCGCCACCTGGCCGGCTGCGAAGGTGCCCGCGAGCGAGCGCATTCGACCACCCGCACGCTCCTGCGCCTCGACCACCTGCACGGGGACACCGGCCTGGCGCAGGCGCCATGCACACGTGAGTCCAGCGATCCCCGCGCCGACGATGAGGACGTCGGGTGCGTCACCTCGGTTCACGCGAGGGAGAGTGGCGCATGCGGCCAGGCCGGCGGTCCCTGCGGCACCTGCGAGCACCGTTCGGCGGGACACTTGATTCGGCACCTCGCGCGCGCGCTGAATCAGCCCGGCCACCTCCTCGCCGGTGGCCTGCGAGATGCGGAGCGCCGCGAGGTGTCTGCGGAGCGCGGACAGCAGCGGCGAGCGGGCCATCGTGTCCCCCGGGGAGAGGGGTGCATTCTCGGTCGGGCGGGGGTTATGGCGTCAACGTCGTGCGGTGATCGGTTGCACAGCCCCCTCACCCTGTCCCTCTCCCAGGGGGAGAGGGGAGATTGGGCGCGAGGGGTGGAGTGCGCTCAGGGCGCGCGGGGCGGAGTGCACTCAGCGCTCCCGCCAGCGCTGCGGCCGCTCGCGCATGCTCGTGACGCGCATCCGGTCGCACCACGCCAGGAACTCCTCGCGCGGCACTCCTCGGTACTCGAGCGCGCCCAGGTCCTCCTTCAGCGGGACGTCCGTCACCAGCGTGGCCAGACGGCGGTAGAGGAGCGCGTCCTCGCGGTGCTCCGCAAGTGTGGCCGCGAGCCGCTCCGCTCCGCGCACCTTCACGTCCCACGCGGAGGCCTCGGGTGGAATCTCCTCGAGCCGTCCGTATCGCCCTACCAGCGCCGACGCGGACTTCTCCCCGAAGCCCGTCAGCCCCGGGATGCCGTCCGCCACGTCCCCCGTGAGCGCGAGCAGGTCCGGAATGCTCCGGGGGGCCACGCCGCGAAGCGCACGCACGGTGTCCTCGTCCAGCACCTTCTCGTTTCGGCGGTCTACCTGCACCACCGTCTGCCCGCGCACGCACTGGCCCAGGTCCTTGTCCGGGCTGTAGATGCGCACCTGGTCCACCTTGCTGGAGAAGCGCGCAGCGGCCGTGGCGAGCGCGTCGTCCGCCTCGTGCTCCGACATGGACCACACCGTGACGCCGAGCGCCCGCACCGCGTCCTCCGCGGGGTCGAACTGGGCATGCAACTCCGGAGGGACGCCCTCGTCGGACTTGTAGCCGGCGAAGAGCGCGTTGCGGAAGGAGCGGATGGGGTTGTCGAACGCCACCGCGATGTGTGTCACCTGCTCGTCCGATGCCTGCAGGAGCGCGAGCAGGGAGGAGGCGAGCCCCACCGTGGCCTTCACGTCCCGGCCCTCCGCGTCCCGGTGCGCCGGGCGCGCGGAGAAGTGCGCGCGGTAGAGCTCGTATGTGCCGTCCACGAGGTGCAGTCGCCTGGGTGCCATGACACGCACTGTGGCGGGGGGATGCGTGTGGACGCAACGGGTGGTGCGGGGATGAGGCTGGTTGGCACAACCCCCTCACCCTGTCCCTCTCCCAGGGGGAGAGGGGAGATTTGGTGAGAGGGGAAATCTGGGGGGAGTGTGAGACGTCAGATGGCGCACGGCTGGGGCGATGGCCTCGCGATGTGACGTCGATGGCGGCGCTAGCGTCCCCGCCCATGCGCGCCTTCCTCCCGCTCCTCGTCCAGGTGGTGGTGCTCTCGACAGCCTGCGGCTCCCGCGCGCCAGGTCCCCACCCGGACGAGTGGCTCTTCTGGCGCGTCACCACCTATTCGCTCGAGGTGGGGCAGTGCTCGGACCGGCAGGACGTCGCGGACTGGTTCGCGGGGTTCTTCCCACCACTGCCCACGGATGGAACGGCCTACATGCCGCTCCACGTGAACGCGGACGGCTCCGAGGTCGAGTCGGTGACCTGCGCCAATCTGAGCCCGTCGTCCTGCCAGTCCCAGAACCCGCCCCTGGTCCTGTCCGTTGCCGGGCACGAGCTCTTCCATGGCACGAACTTCCAGGGAGAGGTCCGGCCGTCGGGATGTGCCATTGGCATCGCGCGCGCGTGGGTCCTCGTGGATGGCGGTGAGACGATGGAGTCCACCATCACCTACAGCTTCGGCTGGACGGGGCCCGAGGCCGCCTGCGCCGAGGAGGAGGCCTTCCTGCAGGACACCTCCAACAACGGCCTGGGACTCGGAGGCTGCACCGTGGTGGAGCGAATGGCGGGCTCCCTCGACTGAAGCGAGCAGGCGTCGAAGGGTTTGATTTCCGCCGGGCGGCGGCGTAGGCCTGCGGCCCTTCCGTCACACCCGTGACTTCGAATCAGGAGACTCGACGCCGATGGCCGAGAAGCTCACCTCCAGGGCGCAGGGCTTTTCCGAGTGGTATGTGGACCTCGTCCAGAAGGCCAAGCTGGCCGACTACTCGGACGTGAAGGGCTGCATGGTCATCCGGCCCAATGGCTACGCCATCTGGGAGAACATCCAGCGCACCCTGGACCGGATGTTCAAGGACACCGGGCACCAGAACGCCTACTTCCCGCTGCTCATCCCCGAGAGCTACCTCAAGAAGGAGGCCGAGCACGTCGAGGGCTTCGCCCCGCAGCTCGCCGTGGTGACGCACGCGGGCGGCGCCAAGCTCGAGGAGCCGTACGTCATCCGGCCCACCTCGGAGACCATCATCAACCGCTCGTTCTCCAAGTGGATCCAGAGCTACCGGGACCTGCCGGTGCTCATCAACCAGTGGGCGAACGTCATGCGCTGGGAGATGCGCACGCGCCTGTTCCTTCGCACCACCGAGTTCCTCTGGCAGGAGGGCCACACCTGCCACGAGACGGAGGAGGACGCGGAGGCCGAGACGCTCAAGATGCTCGACGTCTACCGCACCTTCGCCGAGGACTACATGGCGATGCCGGTCATCACCGGGCGCAAGAGCGAGAGCGAGAAGTTCGCCGGCGCGGACCGCACCTACAGCATCGAGGCCATGATGCAGGACAAGAAGGCCCTGCAGGCCGGCACCAGCCACATGCTGGGCCAGAACTTCGCCAAGGCCTTCGACACCCAGTTCCAGGGCCGCGACGGGAAGATGCACCACGTGTGGCAGACGAGCTGGGGCGTGTCCACGCGCCTCATCGGCGCGCTCATCATGACCCACTCGGACGACGCGGGCCTGGTCGTGCCGCCGCGCATCGCCAGCCGCCACGTGGCCATCATCCCCATCTTCAAGACGCCCGAGGAGAAGGCGCAGGTGCTCGAGAAGGCGAACGCGCTCGCCGCGGAGCTGAAGAAGGCTTCCCTGGGCGTCATGGTGGACGACGACGAGACCAAGGGCCCCGGCTGGAAGTACGCCGAGCACGAGCTCATCGGCACCTGTCTGCGCATCGAGCTGGGCCCCAAGGACCTGGCCAAGGGCACGTGCGTGATGGTGCGGCGTGACGAGCGCAAGAAGGAGTTCGTCCCCCTCACCGAGGCGGTGGACAAGGCGCGCGGCATGCTCGAGCAGATGCAGAAGGACCTGTTCGAGAAGGCCCGGGCATTCCGCGATTCGAACACCTTCGAGGTCAACTCCTACGAGGAGATGAAGGAGAAGGCGGACGCGGGCTTCCTCCTGGCGCACTGGAACCAGGACCCGAAGGTGGAGGCGCGCATCAAGGAGGAGACCGGCCTCACCACGCGCAACCGCCCCTTCACCGTGAAGCAGGAGCCGGGCAAGTGCGTGGTGACGGGCGAGTCGAGCCCGGGCCGCATCGTCTTCGCCAAGGCCTACTGAGCCGCCGCGGCTCTCCTGCGGTCCGCTTCACCGCGCAGCACGGCGTCGAGCACGCGGCGGTCCACCAGCCCCGACACGTCTGCGTCGGGAAGGTAGCCGAGCGCCTCGGCGTGCTCGGCCTGGGTGACGAGCGCGCCGGGCAGTGGGTCCACCGTGAAGGTGAGGCGGCTGAACGCGTCTCGGCGCACCGGCTCGGAGAGGCCCTTTCCGGTCAGGCCCTTGAAGGCCGCGGCCACCCGCCGCGAGAAGCCTTCCGGGTCCTTTTCTGCCTCGCGCGTGAGCGCCACGTGCGCGCGCACCAGGGCCTCCACCTGGGCCGGACGCTCACGGAGTGCCTTCTCGGTGACGACGAGAACCGTCGAGGGGAACACGCCACCGGGCC
>JAKEEX010000878.1 GCA_022616315.1 Myxococcaceae bacterium | reverse complement strand
CCCGCGGACAGGAAGCTCTACGCGCTGCGCGACGTCACGGCCACGGTGGACTGCATCCCGCTCATCGCCAGCTCCATCATGAGCAAGAAGCTGGCGGAGGGCATCGACGCGCTCGTACTGGACGTGAAGGTGGGCAGCGGGGCCTTCATGAAGCGCATCGAGGATGCACGGACCCTGGCGCGGACGATGATCGACATCGGACGGCGCATGGGGCGAACCGTCTTTGCGCTCCTCACGGACATGGACCAGCCGCTCGGCAACGCGGTGGGCAATGCGCTCGAGGTGGTGGAGGCCGTGGAGATGCTGCGCGGTCGCGGACCCCCTGACTACACCGAGGTGACGCTCGCGCTCACGGCGGAGATGCTCGTGCTCGGTGGTCAGGCACGGGACGAGGAGGAAGCGCGGGCGCGGCTGAAGCAGGCCATTGCGGATGGCTCGGCTGTGCGGAAGCTGAAGGAGATCGTCGCCGCGCAGGGGGGTGATGCGCGCGCCATCGACGACTTCCGGCTGCTCCCACAGGCCTCTGCGACGACGGAGGTCCCGTCGCCCGGCACGGGCTTCGTCTGCGCCATCGACACGGAGGCCGTGGGGCTCGCGGCCGTCGCGCTCGGGGCGGGCCGCGAGCGGACGGACAGCCGCATCGAGCCGTCTGTGGGCTTCACGTTGCTGAAGAAGGTGGGGGACCGCGTGCAGCTGGGTGAGCCACTGGCCCGCATCCACCACAAGGGCGGAAGCCGTGTGGTGGACGTGGAGGCGCGCCTGCGTGCGGCGTATCGAATCGACCACGGCAAGCCCACGCCACGCCCGCTCGTCCTCGAGCGACTCACGGACTGACATGGACCTCTACGAGCGGCTTCAGGAGACCGTCCGCGCCATCCGCCAGCATGCGCCTGGCCCCGCGCCGGTGGTGGGCATCATCCTCGGCAGCGGGCTCGGTGGCTTCGCCGACCGGTTCACCGACCCGGTCAGCATTCCGTACACGGACCTCCCGCACTTCCCGCGCTCCTCGGTTCCCGGACACGCCGGCCGGCTGGTGCTGGGGAGCATCGGCGGCGTGCGCGCGGTGGCCATGCAGGGACGCGCACACGCGTACGAAGGGTACACGTCGGAGCAGGTCGCGTTCCCCGCGCGGGTTCTCTGCGCACTCGGGGTGCGCGTGCTCGTCGTGACGAATGCCGCCGGTGGCGTCAACCTCGGGTTCCGGCCTGGCGATCTGATGGTCATCACGGACCACCTCAACCTCTCCGGCCTCAACCCCCTCATCGGGCCCAACGACGACCGGCTCGGTCCCCGCTTCCCGGACATGAGCGTGGCCTACCACTTCGCCCTGCGCGAGCTGCTCGCGGAGGTGAGCCAGCGCGTCGGGGTGCCGCTCAAGGAGGGCGTCTACGCGCAGTTCGCGGGGCCCACGTACGAGACGCCGGCGGAGATTCGCATGGTCCGCACGCTGGGCGCGGACGCCGTGGGCATGAGCACCGTGCCGGAGGTCATCGTCGCGCGACACATGGGCGTGCACGTGGCGGGGGTGAGCTGCATCACGAATCTGGCGGCCGGTATCGGGGACAAGCCGCTCAGCCACGAGGAGGTAGCGGAGACGGCCTCGCGCGTGACCGAGGCGTTCTCGCGTTTGCTGGAGGAGTTCTTGCCTGCTGCGGCAGGGCTGCGGTTTTGAGTCGAACTCGTTGACGTTGACGTTGACGTTGACGTTGACGT
>JAKEEX010000877.1 GCA_022616315.1 Myxococcaceae bacterium | reverse complement strand
GGTAGCGCACTCCGGGGTGCGGCGCCAGAAGCAGGCGCGCGCGGAGGCCCCCCGTTGGAGTCGCTGCGCTTCGTGGTGTGCGGCCGGCCCGAGTGCCGGCAGGTGTTCTTCCTCTGCTCGGGGTGCGACCGGGGCCGGCGCTACTGCGGGCCGCCGTGCAGCCAGAGGGCGCGCCGGGAGTCGGTGCGCGCGGCTGGCGTGCTCTACCAGAGGACTCGGGACGGCAGGCACGCGCACGCTGCGCGGCAGGCCGCATACCGGGAGCGGCGCCGGCAGAAAGTGACGCATCACTCTCCCGCCGCGGTGGCCGAGGAGGCGACGGTGCCTCCCGCGCCGGCCCCTGTCCCCATGCAGGAGGCTGCGGAGCCGAGCGCAGCGAGGCCACCCCTGCATGCACCGCCGTCTCACCCCGCCTGCTTGGCTTGCGGGCGACAGAGTCCCTTCCTACGCCACACCACCCTGGCGCGCACGCGCACCGGGCCGCGCTGGCGCCGCCGTCCTCCATGAGGCGGTGGGGCGATGATTCCGCCCGACGTCCGCGCCCGCATCCGCCGGCTGTACAACGCGGAGCAGTGGCCCGTGGGCACCATCGCCACCGAGCTGGGCGTGCACCACTCCACGGTGACAGGGGCGCTCGAGGACGCCCTCGTGGCCAGCCTCGACACCAGCACGGTGAGGCCCACGGTGCTCGGGCCCTACACCGACTTCATCGACGCCACGCTGAAGGCCCACCCGCGTCTGCGTGCCACGCGCCTCTTCCACATGGTGAAGGCGCGCGGCTACCCGGGAGGCTACGAGCAGGTGAAGCGCTACGTGCGCCGCACTCGCCCGCAGCCCACAGCCGAGGCCTTCCTGCGCCGCACCACGCTGCCCGGCGAGGAGGCGCAAGTCGACTGGGGCAGCTTCGGCAAGGTGCAGGTGGGCCGGGCCTCCCGCACCCTCTCGTGCTTTGTCCTGGTGCTGGGCCACTCCCGCGCCATGTACGCGTGCTTCTTCCTCGGCCAGACGATGGAGTGCTTCCTCGAGGGCCACGTACGCGCCTTCGAGGCCCTGGGTGGCGTCCCGCGCGCGCTGCTGTACGACAACTTGAAGTCCGTGGTGCTGGAGAGGGCCGGCGACGCCATCCGCTTCCACCCGCGGTTGCTGGAGGCCGCAGGCCACTACCACTTCGCCCCGAAGCCCTGCGCGCCGTACAGGGGCAACGAGAAGGGCAAGGTGGAGCGGGCAATTCGCTACCTGCGCGACTCCTTCTTCGCCGCGCGCAGCTTCCACGGGCTGGACGACCTCAACCGCCAGCTACAGCGCTGGGTGGACGAGGTGGCCCACCAGCGGCGCGTGCCGGGCGATGCCTCGGGCCGCACGGTGAAGGAGGCCCTGGAGGCGGAGCGCCCGCGCCTCCTGCCACTGCCTGCGCACCCGCTGCCCATCGACGCGCTGCAGCCCGTCTCCTCCGGCAAGACGCCCTACGTGCGCTTCGACGGCAACGACTACTCGATACCGGACGCGCTGGTGCGCCAGCCCCTCACCCTGGTGGCCTCCACCACCACCGTGCGCCTGCTGCACGGCCAGGATGAGGTGGCCCGGCACGTGCGCAGCTGGGACAAGGGCGAGACGGTAGAGGACGAGGCGCACCTCTCCGAGCTCGCCCGGAAGAAGGCACGCGCGCATGAGCTGCGCGGGCGGGACTTGCTGCGCGCCCGCTGCCGCAACGCCGACAGGATGCTGGAGGCGCTCGCCGCCCGCGGCGACAACCTCGGCAACCACACGGTGAAGCTGCTGGCGCTCGCCGACAGATACGGCGCCGCGGAACTCGACGCCGCACTCGCCGAGGCCCTCGCGCGCGGCGCCCTGGGCCCCGCCTCCGTTGCCCACCTCCTCGAGCAGCGTGCCCGCCAGCGTGGAGCGCCCCCACCACTGCCCCTCGTCCTCCCGGATGACCCGCGCGTGCGCGAGCAGCGCGTCTCCCAGCACTCCCTCACCCCCTATGACGCCCTGCTGAAGGGCGAGAAGGACGACGACTCATGATGACGCCGCACCTCAAGGACCGCCTCAGCCAACTCGGCCTGCGCCACACCAGCGAAGCGCTGGACGACCTGATTGCCACCGCCACGAAGAGACGCTGGGGCCCCGCTGAACTGCTGGAGGCCATTGCCGACGAGGAGACAAAGGACCGCGCCCGGCGCAGCGTGGAGCGGCGCCTCTCGCGCAGCAAGCTCGGCGCGCTGAGGACGATGGCGGACTTCGACTGGGGCTGGCCCAAGCGGATTGACAGGACGGCCGTGGAGAGCGCCCTGGCCCTCGACTTCATGGAGCGCCCTGCCAACGTCGTCCTCGTCGCGCCGCAAGGCCTGGGCAAGACGATGATTGCCCAGAACATCGCCTACAACGCGGTGCAGGCCGGCCACTCCGTCCTCTTCACCACCGCCTCCCAGCTGCTGCTGGACTTGGGGAGCCAGGACTCCGCGCGTGCCCTGGACCGGCGGCTGAAGCACTACTGCACGCAGGCAGGGCTGCTCGTCATCGACGAGATTGGCTACCTCTCCTACGACGCGAGGAACGCGGACCTGCTCTTCCAGGTGGTGTCGCGCAGGTACGAGAAGAAGCCGATTGTTTTGACGACAAACCTCCCGTTTTCGGAGTGGACGAGCATCTTCCCCAACGCAGCCTGCGCCATTGCCCTCATCGACCGCGTCATCCACCACGCGAGCATCATCAGCATCGAGGG
>JAKEEX010000876.1 GCA_022616315.1 Myxococcaceae bacterium | reverse complement strand
TGGCTCAGTTCGGGGCAGAGAGGATCTTCCTCTGCCCGGACGGAGAGCGCCGCGTGTTTCGCCTCCACAGCAAGGTGCGCGTCGGAGAGTGGCGGGTGTACTTCATCCCAGACCGCGAGAGCGGTCGGGTGACCGTGGGGTACATTGGTCCGCACCTGTCGACGGTGCGCTTCCGCACCTGAGCGCAGGACCGGCATGGATCAATCGGCTCCGTCACACGGGCTGGAAGCTCACCGGAGGCCCCGCTCCTGAGCACCTTCCAGGAGACGAATTTCACGGACGAGAGAAGAGACGAAAGAACGTCCGAGCCAAGCGCATGTCACCGCGCAGCTCGACTGGGGCGACGGCAAGCTTCAGATCGCCGAAGACCACTGCGCGGAGAGTTGCCGCATCAGTGGTGATCACGGCGTCCGGCTTGCGCGGTGTGCCCCGGACGACTGCGATGCTTCCGCGATCGATCCCGATCGAAAAGGTCTCCTCCCCAAGCCGGAGCTCGTACGTCGTGTGAAGGTCTGCGGCCTCGCTCGCCATGAAGGTCGCTTCGAGTGCGACCATCAGCGCGTCGACGCTCAGCGAGCCGGCAGGCCGGGCAGACGAACGCACGCCCCAGCGGTCGAACTGCAGGAGGATGGGATGGAGCTCGCGGCCGCGGTCAGTGAGCTCGTAGGTTGGAGCCCCAAGTTAGTTCTAAAGTAGGAGTCAGTGACTGCAGCGTCACGACACGGGAGGAGCAGCATGCGCAAGCTCGTCGTCTTCAACCAGGTATCGCTGGACGGCTACTTCTCGGACGCAGATGGCGACATGAGCTGGGCGCACAAGCACGATGCCGAGTGGGGGGCGTTCATGTCCGAGAACGCGAGCGGAGGAGGCGCGCTCCTTTTCGGGCGCGTCACCTACGAGCTCATGGCGAGCTACTGGCCGACCTCGGCGGCTCGCAAGGAGAATCCCGTCGTCGCCGAGCGGATGAACGGCCTGCCGAAGGTCGTGTTCTCGCGGACTCTCGGCAAGGCGTCGTGGAAGAACACCAGGCTGGTCACGGGCGATATCGCGGCGGAGGTCCGGAAGATGAAACAGGAGCCGGGGCCGGACATGGTCATTCTGGGGAGCGGCAGCATCGTCTCCCAGCTGAGCGAGGCGCGCCTGATCGACGAGTACCAGATCGTCCTGAATCCCCTCGCGCTCGGAAGCGGGAGGACGATGTTCGATGGCATCGGCGAGAAGCTGGACCTGACGTTGAGGAGGACGCGAGCCTTCAGCAACGGGAATGTCGTGCTGTGGTACGAACCGGCGGCATGAGGGAAGAGGCGGCGAGCGCGCGGATCCCGTGAGCGGTCGTCACTACTCCAGGAGGCAGCCCCGTCCCCTGTGTGCCCTGGGCGGCGAAGCCCGCGCACGCATCACTCGGCGGTATCGCTCAGTCGGAGGTGTCGCTTCCGAGCGGCAGCGACTGCACCACCTCGAACGGCCGGTCCCCCTCGCGGGCGATGACCTGCACCTCCGCGACGGGGAACGTGAGCGGCGCCCATTCCGCACGCAGCTGGATGAGAAGCGCCTCCTCCTCGGCGTGCCCCGTCTGCCCCACGCTGAGGTGGGGCGTGAAGCCTCCGGAGAAACGCGAGGTGTGCGCGTATGCCGGTGCGGCCTCCTGGAGCGCCTGCTGCAGCCAGACGAATGCCACACGCGGCTCCGGTGCGAGCCAGAGGGTGCTGCGGCCGCCCCGGTGCCGGACGGTGTGGAACGCCTCGAGGCTGGCCTCGAACGGCGGCAGCACGGCGCACGCGGTGGCGAGTGCAGGCAGGTACTGGGGCAGCTCGCCTCGCGGTGCGAACGGGTAGAGCAGCGTCACGTGCGGCATCCACCGCTGGAACTGCCGGTCATGCGTGCGCCGGATGGCCTGGACCGGCGGCCACGCCTCCGCCGGAGGGATGAACACCACTGCCGTGCGGTGGCTCCAGGCCTCGCGCTGCTCCGCCGTCCGCACGCCCCGGCCCAAGGACGTGGCCTCACGCCGTCCGGATGACCGCCACCGACTGCAGCCCCAGCTCCGCCACGGCCACCTCCGTGGTGGCGTCGCACAGCTGCCGGAACGTGACCCGGTAGGCCTGCGCGAGCACCACCAGGGACTCGCGCTCGCCGTGTCTCTCCACCGTGCGGCGCAGATTCTCGCCGAGGCTCTCACCGAGGTGCGGGGTGCTGCTGGTACCTTGGAGGTACGAGGGAGCGGAGCGCATGGGATGAATCCTCAAAGGGCGGCGATGGCCATCATCTCCACCAGGTACGCGGGTGCCGCGAGCCGGGCCTCGATGGTGGCGCGGACCGGCGCGTGCTCACGGTCGAGCCACTCCTCCCAGGCCTCGTTCATCGCGTCGAAGAAGCGGATGTCCGAGAGGAAGACCTGCACGGAGAGCAGCTTCGTCTTGTCGCTGCCCACGGCCTTCAGCTGGGCGTCGATCTGCCGCAGCACCTGGGCGGACTGGCCGCGCGCGTCCTGGGTGGTGTCCTCGGCCACCTCGCCTGCGAGGTACACGGTGCCGTTGTGCACGACCGCAGAGGCGAAGCGGCGGCCGATGTCGTAGCGCTGGATGGTCATTTGCTCCTCTGGAGGAGCATAAGACGAACAGGGCACCTCTTCGAGTCCAGGCAGGCCCTGCCGCTGCGGGGAGCGCTTCAGCCGTACCCCCTCTCCGCGGAGGCGCACGCAGCCAGGACTTGCCGGGAGCGTCCCGGTCCGACGGCGCCCGCGGGGGTGAAGCGGGTGCTGGTGCATCTGGGCTTGCCGTGGGAGGTGCCCCGGGTGGCGCCCGCGCGTGAGTCTGCGCAAGAGACGTAGCTTCACTGAGGGGCGTCAGGTTGCCGGAGCGCCACAGACGTGGTCGGGCTGGCCGCGCAGAGGCAGTCCATTGCCCTGCGCGTCCTGTCCAGTCCGCGGCACAGGCTCCAGGGACTTCGCGGGCGCGTGCGGAACCCTCACCAGGGGTGGCGGGCCTCTGGACGCGGACGACCAAGAGGCCTTCAATCTCGCCTACGCGTCCGCGTGCACAACTGGGCGGACGCGTAGGCGGCATAGGAGGCCCCTTGTGGGTCCGCTCCCGACTGCCCTCCGCTCCGCGAGCCAGCTTCGTGTGGGACGGGACGCGCCCCGGGGCCGCATCAGGGCCACTGCCGGCCCCCCGTGCGCACACCGCGCCCCTGCCCACCTCCGGGCGGGGTGCGCTCAGCGGAGTGAACTCTACCTCCTCAGCGCTGGCCGTATCTCGTCCTCGAGATGGTGTCCGGGAACACCGTGCTCGATGGCCTGATTCACCAGGGGCCATACACCGTGTGCGTAGGACGAACAGGGGCCCTGTTGCGTGCGGTGCGGGGTTGGAACGTACGCGCGCGGAGGGGGCCGAGGGCGTTGGCAGGGAGGGTTGAGCCCCGCG
>JAKEEX010000875.1 GCA_022616315.1 Myxococcaceae bacterium | reverse complement strand
TGCCCCCACCACCGGCGTTCCCACCCCGGTCTCCATCGGCTCCCGCAGTGGGAGCGGCGAGCGGCAGTGGCCGATGGAGCCGACGGAGCAGCCGTTCTCCATCCGCCTGACGCGCCCAGGGGCCGGCGGGACGTCCGTGGGAGTGCCCGGCGTCACCGTCGACTGGGAGCCGGACGCGACCTCCCCCTGCCACCTCGGGGGCGGCAGCGAGCTGGGCCCGCGCCAGGTGCTGACGGACGCGGAGGGAGTCTCCACGGTGGCCGCGCGCCACGGGATGTCCAGCTGCCGCGCCTACGCGCGCTTCCGGAACCTTCACGGCGAGCTGTTCCTCAGCCCCGCCGAGATGCGCAAGGAGGTCGAGCTGGAGCCCTACGGCTCCATCTTCACCGTGGTGAACGACGCGCGGGTGACGGGGGCGAGCGGCGTGCCGGGGCTCGGGGTCCTCGCCCGGCTGCCACCCCCGGTCGCGATGGCGAACGACCAATACCACCGCATGTCCTTCGTCGTGGGCTGCGCCGTGGTCTCCTTCGACAACAACGGCTTCCTCTCCGTGCTCGCCGGCAGCGTGACGGAGTGCGGCTTCTCGGGGGATGGCGGGCCGGCGAGCGCCGCGCGGCTCAGCAACCCGCAGGGCATCACCTTCGCGGTGACGAACAACGAGGACTTCCTGTACATCGCCGACACCGGCAACAACCGGGTGCGGCGCGTGGACATGGGGACCGGCGCCATCACCACCATCGCCGGGGGCGGCACGAGCGCGGGACCCGGCTTCGGTGACGGCGGGCAGGCGCGGGCGGCGACGCTCCTCTCCCCGCACCACGTGGCGGTGGTGACCGGCGTGCTCTACGTCGCGGACAACGGCCACGACCGCATCCGCAAGGTGGACCTGGCCACCGGGGTCATCTCTGCCTTCCTCAGCCCCGGCGGATGCTCGGGCAAGGGGCTGGGCCTGGTGGGGTGTGACGGGCGGTCCTGCTCGCTCGCGAACGACGTCGGCTCGGTCCTGGTGGGCGCCACTTTCTGCGGCAACGCGGTCGGCGGCCCGACGACGGCCATCGTCAACGTCTACTCGGACGGCACGATGACGCACGTGGCGGGCTCGGCCACCGGCACCACCGCGGAGGGAGCCGCCGGCACGCAGACGCTCATCACCGGGGACGTCTTCGTTGGCTCGGACTTCCACGTGTACTACGCGGAGCCCGCGCTCCACCGCATCCGGGAGGTGAGCACCTTCGATGGCGTCCGCACCGTGGTGGGCAGGGGGCTCGCGGGGTATGGCCCCGAATATGGCCCTGCTGCCACCGCGGTGCGGACGCCATCGAAGGTGCTCACCTCCCGGATGCGGTGGAGCGCGGGCTCCGCGTAGTACACGTGGAAGTCCGAGC
>JAKEEX010000874.1 GCA_022616315.1 Myxococcaceae bacterium | reverse complement strand
GTGGGAGGTCGGTCGTTTACTTGACGGTGGAGGTGTGCATGTCACGCAAGAGACGAGAGCGACAGGTGGAGTTCGGGTTCGTGAACTGGGGCGGGAAGAGGAAGAACGCGGGGCGCAAGCCCAAGGGGGAGAGAGAGGGTGTGTCGCACGCAAAGCGCCCGGCCCTTTGCGTGCGCTTTCCGGTGCACGTGACGTTGAAGCTGGAGCAAGGGCTGCCGAGCTTGCGCCGGGGCGGAGCATTCCTGGTGTTGAAGCGTGCCTTCGGCGCGGCCACGGAGCGCTTCGGCTTCCGCCTGGTGCACCACTCGGTGCAATCCAATCATGTGCACTTGCTGGTCGAAGCCCGGGACGCGCGGGCGTTGTCGCGCGGGATGAAAGGGCTGGGCGTCAGAATCGCCAGAGCGCTGAATGCGCTCTGGCGGCGTCGAGCCGGCCGCGTGCTCGCCGACCGCTACCACGCGCGCATCCTCCAGACCCCGCGCGAGGTGCGGAACGCGCTGCGCTACGTGCTCACCAACGCCCACAAGCACGGGTTGCGCATCCTGGGCGGTCCCGATCCCTTCAGCTCGGGCGATGACTTCGATGGCTGGAAGGGCGCTCGCAACATGTCCGCCGAATCGAGTGCGAGCCTCTTCGGCCGCGCGCGGAGCTGGCTGCTCCGTACCGGGTGGAAGCGGCACGGGCTCTTGAGCTGGAACGAGGCTCCACGACTGGCGGGCCCCTGAGGCGACGGACCAAACACCTGGGTCGAGGCTGCTCACATCCGGGCCTACGGCCCGGAGCTCGTCCAGGGCGTTCGCCCGCGGGCAGACCGGTCCCAGGAAGAGCTCGGGAGTTGCAACGCGCCTGCCGGACCGGTCGCAGACGAACCGACGGCGGTCCGGCAGGTGCGTTGCAGCTCCCGAGCTCGCGCCGCCGACCGGTCACTCCGCCCCGCGCTCGACCGGGGCCCCTGGACGAGCGGCCCCTCCACCGCCCACCCACCCCAAAGCCCCTCCCCCGACCCGCCTACGACGCCCTGCTCCGCTCCTCCAACCCTCCGCCTTCAGGAACCCGCTCCCGCC
>JAKEEX010000873.1 GCA_022616315.1 Myxococcaceae bacterium | reverse complement strand
GGTGGCGGGAGCCGGGTGAGGCGGGCCCCGGGCCGGCATGGTCGAGGCAGTCAGCTTGCGTCACGTCGACGCGGTCTGGGACGATGGGCGGACGAGGGACAGCTCGCGGGTGGAGACGAGCGATGAGGCGTTGTGTCGGCGCGTGGCGCAGCGTGACGGGGCGGCGTTCGAGACGCTGGTCGAGCGCTACCGGCAGCGCGCCTACCGCCTGGCCTGGTCCATCCTTCGCGACGCCGAGGAGGCGCGTGACCTCTCGCAGGAGGCCTTCATCCGCCTCTACGAGGTCGCGGGAAGCTTCCGGGGCACGGCGCGCTTCTCGACGTGGTTCTACCGCATCCTGGTGAACCTGTGCCTGGACGCGCGCCGTCGTCGCCGCTGGTGGCACCTGACCGCGGCTGCCGTCGAGCGCGCAGACGGCACGTTCGAGTCCGTCGTGGAACAGCAACCAGCGCCCGGCGTCGATCCCGTGGCCGGGCTTGCCCGAGAGCAGCTGGTGACGCAGCTCTGGAAGGCCGTGGAGACCCTCTCGCCGCAGCAGCGGGCGGCGCTGATCCTCCAGGTCCAGGAGGAGCTGCCCACGCCGGAGATCGCGGCGGTGATGAAATGCTCGGAGGCCACGGTGCGTGTCCACCTGCACCGCGCGCTGCAAGCGCTCAGGAAGACGATGAGGAAGGACTGACATGCAGCATCCAGAGACCGAGCTGATCGCATTCGTGCGAGGCGAGCTGGTGGGACCAGCCTACGATCGCGTGGCGCGCCACCTGGAGTCGTGCGCAGCGTGCCGGGCCATGCGGCACGACGTCCGTGACGCGCTCGACGCGCTCCGGAGCAGCGTGCCGGAGCCCCCCGCCGTCCACTGGGCCCGCTACCGGGCCGAGCTACGCCAGAAGCTCGAGGCCCGTCAGGAACGGGCAGCCGCGCGCGCCTGGTGGCACTGGCCCGTTCCCCTGGCGCTCTCGGCGGGGCTCACCGCGGTGCTGTTCTTCCTGGCCGTGCACGGAGGCTTCCGACCGGAGCGCGGGACCGTCATGGTCTTCGACGAGGCGGCTATCGCTCCGAAGCTCGAACTGCTGCGCAACTATCGGCTCGTCGAGCGCCTGGATCTCCTCGAGG
>JAKEEX010000872.1 GCA_022616315.1 Myxococcaceae bacterium | reverse complement strand
CTTCGCGCAGGAGTGGCTCAAGTCCCTGGAGCGCAGCTTCCGCTCGGTGATGTGCCTGTCCGGCTGCCTCACCGCGTACAGGCGGCACGTGCTGCTGGAGCTGGAGCCCATCCTGGCGGACCGGGCCATCGCGGGGGTCCCCATCAAGTACGGCGAGGACCGCTTCCTCACCCGGCAGATCATCAAGGCCGGCTACCAGACGGTCTTCACCGAGGACGCCTTCGCACACACGTCCGCGCCCGGAGGCCTGTCCAGCTACTTCTCGCAGCAGCTGCGGTGGCGCAGGAGCAACCTGGTGGACATGCTGGCCGGCCTCTCGCATGCCTGGCGGCTCCATCCAATCGTCGCCGTGCAGTACGTCACCCAGTTCGTCCTGCTGCTCGCGTATCCGGTGGTCATCATCCACAACCTCGTGAATGACGAGTTCTGGGACGTCATGGCCCTGCACCTCTTGGTGGTGGGCGCGCTCGGACTCATCTACCGACTCGAGACGCGTCGGTTGCCGGAGCACATGCGGGTGGGGGCGTTGAGCTTCCTGCCCATCGCGCTGCTCATGCCGGTGACCTACGCGCTCTTCACGCCCCTCGCGCTCCTGACGCTGGACTCGGGGAGCTGGGAGACGCGGGGCGGAGTGGGCGGAGCCGCAGAGGGAGAGGAAGGGGCGTCCCTGGAGGTCCAGGGGACGGAAGGGGGAGGGGGGTAGCGGTTCATGCAGCTAAAGCTCGTCAACCGGTTCAATACCTTCATCGTTGCCGTCTACAAGGCCATGGGGTCCGTGGCGCTGGCCCTCATCCTCCTGGGCCTGGTGTCCTACCTCGGCGTGCAGGGCTTCTTCACGGTGGGCCACAGCTGGGTGGCGCCCACCATCCTCTCACCCACCGACGAGCGCATCCTCACGCTCAACACCAAGCTCGCCCAGCAGTCGGTGGAGAGAGACCGGCTCATGGCCGAGCGCCGCGAGCTCGAGGGCAAGCTCGAGGAGGCGGACCGCATCATCGCCACGCAGCGCGTCTTCCAGAACCGCTTCGCGGAGGCGGTGAAGGACGAGCGGGACGCCCGGGCACGCGAGCTCAAGCGGCTCACGGTCCTCCAGGAGGCGTACCAGACGACGCAGGAGGAGATCCTCGACTCCAACCGGGCGTACGCGGGACTGACCCGCAATCGCGCCGAGGCGCTTAAGGCAGCCAGGCTGCTCGCGCGCGAGGCCTACCTCACGCAGAACTACCAGCTGGCGCAGATGGCGCAGGCGAACCTCGCCTTCAGCGAGAACGAGGTGGGCCTGCAGGGCCGGGTGGAGGGGCTGAGGCGGGAGCTCGGCAGCCTGAGCTTCCTGGCCTCGCGTGCCCCGGAGTCCCAGAGCCCGGTGCGGTTGACGACGAACGTGCTCATGCTGGACCGCGAGCGCCTGAAGTCCGAACTGGAGGTCTCGCGCGCGCAGCAGACGCGCGCGGCGACGAAGGCGGGCCTCGAGGCGGTGGACCGCGCGCTCAAGCGCTACGAGGACGTCCTCAAGGCCATCGAGGACTCCCCCTATCTGCGCGCCATCTCGCGCAACGTGACGGTGGCCTTCGTCCCCTACGAGAACCTCGACAACGCGGCTCCCGGGACCCCCCTCTACGGCTGCTCGCTCGGCCTCCTGTGGTGTCGGCAGGTGGGCGCGGTGCGGGAGGTGCTCGAGGGCGAGGTGGTGATGAAGCACCCCATCCGCCACACCCTGCTGCGCGGCGTGATGGTGGAGGTGGAGCTGCAGGAGCCGGAGTGGGCGCGCAAGGAGCTGCTCCACGCGGCCCGCCCACCGCTGCTCTTCTGAGGAGGCGCCAGGAACCATGAACACACGACTGCCGCTGGTGCTCGGCCTGCTCCTTGGAACCGCCCCCGCCGTCGCGCACGGAGACGGCGCGCCCGCGGGCGTGGCGGACGCAGCAGAGCCGGGCTTCTGCCGCTGGGTGCGCGGCGCGGCGGACAGCGACGCCGCGCTGCTGTTCGCCCCGGAGCTCTTCGCTCGCGGTGGCCTGATCAACGTGGGCGAGTCCGTCACTCCCATGCTCCCCGTCGGAGACAACG
>JAKEEX010000014.1 GCA_022616315.1 Myxococcaceae bacterium | reverse complement strand
TCGAACCCCACCTCATGGCACGGACACACGACCGTGTTGTCCTCGATCCAGCCGCCAGAAAGCAGGCACCCGGCGTGGTTGCACCAGTCATCCAGCGCCTTGTACCGGCCGTCGATCTTCGCCACGCACACGCTGCGCCTGCCCACCTCGAACCCGCGCAGCTCCTTCTCGGTGAAGTCGGCGGGCCCCAGCCTGATTCGCGTCATCGTCCTTCCGTGGGCGCCCCTCCGGGGCACGCCATGTCCCCGGGTGTCATAGCGGAAACGGTGCACGAAAGCGCCGCCAAAGGCCCCCTCCCCCAGGGCCCCGGGCACCCGCACCCTCTGCGGACGGGAGACGCACGGGTGCTCGGGCTCCGCGCCTGACTGCTTCTTGCCCGCCTGCCTGCCCTCGAGTGCGCGTTGTGTTTCGCCCTCGGCTTGATCACACTCCGCCGCGTGAGCGACGAAGCGATGCCAGCGGACGGTCCCACGCTGCCCAGCGGCGAGGTGGGTCTGGTTGGCTCGCAGCTGGGGAGCTTCCTGCTCACGCGCCAGCTCGGCCGTGGCGGCATGGGCGCCGTCTACCTGGGCGAGCACCAGCACATCGGCAGCCGCGTGGCCGTGAAAGTCCTGCACCGCCACCTGGCCGTGCACCCGGACCTGGTCGCGCGATTCTACGCGGAGGCCCGGGCGGTCAACCTCATCGGCCACGAGAACATCGTCAACATCTTCGACATGGCCGTGGCGCAGCCGGACATCTACTACTTCCTAATGGAGTACCTGGAGGGCCAGTCGCTCGCTGAGTTCGCGCGGCAGGGGCCTCTGGCGCCGCGGGTGGCCATCCCCATGCTGACGCAGGTGTGCGACGGCCTGGCCGCTGCGCACGTCTGCGGTGTCATCCACCGCGACCTCAAGCCGGAGAACATCTTCCTGACCCGTCGCAACGGGAACGCGGCCTTCGTCAAGCTGCTGGACTTCGGCATCGCCAAGCTCTTCGCCGCCCGAACCGACGTGCAGACGCGACCCGGCGCCATCGTGGGGACGCCGGAGTACATGGCCCCCGAGCAGGCCACCGGTGAGCCCGTGGACGGTCGCATCGATCTCTACGCAGTGGGCGTCATCGCCTACCGCCTCGCCACCGGCCGCCTCCCGTTCACCGCGACGAGCATGCCCTCGGTGCTGCTGATGCACCGGGACGTCGTTCCTCCCGAGCCGGTGGAGCTCGAGCCCGGCACCGGGCGCGCCTTCAGCGACGTCATCATGCGTGCGCTCGCCAAGCGCGCCGACGCGCGATTCCAGTCCGCCCAGGAGCTCCGCAAGGCACTCGAGGACGCCCTCGCGGCCCCGGACGAGTCTCTCGCGCGAAGGGAGCCGCCTCCGGCGCCCCTGGACGTGCAGCGCCCACCTCCTGCACTGGTCCCTCCCTCCCCTCGCGTGCGCGCACGTGTGACCGCAGGCGCCACGGGACTCCATGGCTCACTGGAGTGCAGCGAGGCCTCGCGGGCAGGCCTCTTCCTCTGCACGCCCGTCACGCCGCCGCCGCTCAGGACGCGGCTCTCCCTCGTGCTCGAGCTCGAGCACGAGGAGCTGGCGTGCGAGGCCGAGGTCGTGCGCCACGTCGCCGAAGCGCAGGCCCGGGAGTGGGGTATGTCCCCGGGGTTCGCGCTGCAGTTCGTCCGACCGAGCGCGGAGGTGATGCGAGCGCTCGAGGAGGTGCGCACGGGCCGACCCGCGGCGCGCCCCGCTCCCTGGCCGCTCGTCGAGGACGATCCGGAAGCCGAGCGCGTCCTCGAGGGCCACCGGAAACGTCCCAGGTTGGACCCCTATGGCTTCCTGGGCGTCCTCCCGGACTCGGGCTTCGCCGAGCTGCGCCAGCGTGGGCGCGAGCTGCAGCGGGAGCTCGAGGTGCTCCGCGCCCGCCCCCTCTCCCAGCGGCAGGTGGTGCACCTCGAGGAGGCGCTCCGCCGCGTGGCCTCCACGCTCGACCAGGTGGACACGCCCCAGCGCCGCGTGGACGTGGACATCGCCCGGGGCAACTTCCGCGGAGTGGCCCGGTGTCTCTCCGCGGGGCTCACCGTCACCGCACTGGAGGCGGCGCGCGCTGCCTGGCTCCAGCGGCATCCAGCACCTCGGGCGTCGGTGGAGATCCATCTCGCCACGGGCCAGGCCTGGGAGGCGCGAGGCAACCTGAAGACCGCGCTCGAAGAGTACGAGCGGGGCCTGGCGCAGGACCCTGCCCATCTGCGCCTCCACCAGCGCTACTGGGCCGTGCTCAAGCGCCTCGAGACCGCCACGGACCGCTGAGCGCTGCGTCATCGGGCCGCACTCCAAGTCTCCATCCCGCACGCTCCCGGGTGCTACGCTTCCGCCCCGATGAACGCCCTGCCCCTTCTCCTCGCGCTGCTGACGAACGGCGCCGCGGGTGGACCGCCACCCACGCGGGCAGCGCTCCAGCGCGTCCTGGCCGCCGTCGAGCGGTCCGCCGTCGAGGTCGAGGGCCCCCGCGGCCGCGGTCCTGGCATCACCGTGGGTGCCGGGGGCGAGGTGCTGACCACCGTGGACCATGTGGGCCCGCTCGGCGCTGTGGTGTGGCACCGCGGCGAGCGGCGCGAGGCCCGCGTCGTCCTCGCGGACCCTGACACGCGTCTGGCCCTCCTGAAGGTGGAGGATTCGGCGGACCTCGCGGCCGTCCCGGTGCAGGTGCTCGAGGCCGTGGTGCCCGGGACCTGGCTCCTCTCCGTCACCTCCTGGCGCGCGCAGCGCTACCCGGTGAAGCTCCAGAGCCGCTCCACCTCCGCGCCCGCGCGGCACTTCTCGCTTTCCCGCGCGCTTCCGCCCGCCTCACCCCTCTTCGATTCACAGGGACGGCTCGTGGCGCTCGTGGTGCGCCGCGCCGGAAGGGGACGCGCGCTGGCGCTCCCGCTGTCGGAGCTCACCCGGCAGCTGCCGCGCGCGGAGGCGCAATGAGGGGTCTCACCCGGCGCGTGGAGGGGTGGCTCGCACAGCGCAGCGCCGTGGGCGAGGTGCTCGTCCTCTGGGCGGTGGGCTTCGCCGCGCTGCTCCTGGCCTTCGCCTTCTTCGGTGTCAGCAGTGCCACCAAGCTGGTGGCCACCGCGGGGTTCCTCTACCTGCCACTGCTCGCCATGCGCCGGCGCGACGAGGACTACCGCGACTACGGCGTCACCCTGCGGGCCTGGCGGACCGATCTGCGCCTCTTCCTGCTGCTGTCCGCGGTGGTGGGTCCCCTCTTCTTCGCGCTCTTCTGGGGCTTCGCCCGCGTGCAACCGCACCTGCCCCAGGAGCTCGCGGCGCTCCTCGGTCCGCTGCGTGGACCCGGCACCTTCACGCCACGGCTGCCGGACCGCTTCGGCGAGTGGGTGGTGGACCAGCTGCTCGTCGTCGCGCTGCCCGAGGAGTTCTTCTACCGGGGCTACGTCCAGACGCGGCTGCGCGACGCGTGGCCTCAGGGCCGCATGGTCCTGGGTGCGCGCCTGGGGCCTGCCTTCTGGCTCACGGCTGCGCTGTTCGCGCTGGGCCACCTGGCCATCTTCGAGGTGTGGCGCCTGGGCGTCTTCTTCCCCGCGCTCCTCTTCGGCTGGATGCGCGAGCGCACCGGCACCGTCCTCGGCGCGACGCTCTTCCACGCCGCCTGCAACCTGTACCAGCGCGTCCTCGAGGTCTCCTTCTTCGGTCACGGCTGAGCCGCGGTCACGTGGCGCACCTGGAGATCCACGTCCACCGCCACCGCGGTGCGGGGCGGCAGCTCCAGCCAGCCCTGTGACCTCACGAGGTGCGTGGCCACGGCCACCGTGCGCCGGAGCCGGTGTGCGCGGA
>JAKEEX010000871.1 GCA_022616315.1 Myxococcaceae bacterium | reverse complement strand
ATCGCCCAGGCCCGCGCCACGCGCAGGCGACTGTTGCGCAGCGGGGCGAACTCTCGCCACTGCTCGCGACTCATGCGATCGGGATTCCAGAGCCACAGGTACTTCGTCCTCACCAGCCGCTCGTCGCCCTCCGCGCGCAGCTCGCGGTTCTCCTGGCGGCGCACCTGGTCCACCGCGTCACCCAGATGCTTCGCCACGTGGAACTTGTCGAACACGATCTTGCGATCCGCGTCCGGCACGTGAGTCCGCGTCGCGGCGATGTAGGGTGACCACATATCCATCACGACGCTCTCGAGCCGGGCACAGCCCTCCGGGCCGAGCTCCGTGAAATAGCCCTCCAGCGACTCCTGGCGCCGATCGTCCGCCACGTGGAGCACCACCTCCTCCTCCGGGTCGTTCACCACGGTCACGTACTCGTGGCGCTTCTGGAACGAGGTCTCGTCCACCCCGATGCTCCGCGGCAGCCGGGGCTTACGCCGCGCCAGCCCCCGCGCGACCGCCCGCGCCTGGATCCCCGCCGCCTCGTCCCACGAGAGTCGCATCCGCCGCGCCACGGCCTGCGTGCTGGCCTCGTGGAGCCAGTCGATGGCGAGCGCCTCGAACAGCGCCGTGAACCGCGAACCCTCCTCGGCCCACGGCACGGCGACCTGGCGCACCCCGTGGCGCTCGCACGCCACGCGCGGGATCCGCGCGATCAGGATCGTGCGGTACTGCATGGTGTCGAGGTGCCGCCAGCGCCGCTCGCGGTGGTCGTGACTTCCACACACCGCCCGACACACCGGGCAGCGCAGCCGCGCCCGCGGGCGCAGCTCCACGCGCACGCGGACTTCCTGCGCCTCGTGATCGAGCTCGACCTCGCCGATCCGCCACGGCGGAGCGAGCCCCAGCAGTTGCTCGTAGTGCTGTGTCAGAATCCCTCGCGCCATCCCGCGAGGGTATGCGAAGCCATCCCCTCCCTCCGGCTTCGGCCGGAAGGGTCCCCTTCCGGCCCTACAGACCCACCAGCCGCAGCGGAAGTCTCGTCACCCGAAGGGCCGGAGCGCAGCGGAGGAGGCGCGCAGCGCCTTGACGAGACCGGAGCGGAGGCTATCCGGCGCTCAAGCTACCCACACGAAACCCGGAAGAGCCCAAGTTACTTAACGTCCAGCTACGTCCCCCT
>JAKEEX010000870.1 GCA_022616315.1 Myxococcaceae bacterium | reverse complement strand
GTGCGCCCCATGGCCGGCAACGGCTTCCCCACCTGCCTGCGCATCTCCGTTGGAACGTCCGAAGAGAATGCGCGGTGCATCGCGGCCCTCCGCGAGGTCCTTGCATGAGCCGCCGCCCCTTCATCGTCGCCATCGACGGCCCTGCCGGTGCCGGCAAGTCGAGCGTGTCCAAGCTGCTCGCGCGCAGGCTGGGGTTCTCGCTGGTGGACACCGGCGCCATCTATCGCTGCGTGGCGCTGATGGCCCGGCGGGAGGGGGTCGCGCTGGAGGACGATGCGGGGCTCGAGGCGCTGCTCGGCCGCATCCAGGTCACCTTCAAGATGGTGGGCGAGGAGAACCGCGTCTTCCTCATGGGGGAGGACGTCTCCGGGGACATCCGCCTGCCGGAGAACTCCATGGCCGCCTCGGTCGTGTCGCGCAGGCCCGTGGTGCGGCAGGGGCTCCTGGAGCTCCAGCGTCGCCTGGCGCTCGAGGCGGAGAGCGGAGCGATCCTCGAGGGGCGCGACATCGGGACCGTGGTATTCCCGGACGCGGACGCCAAGTTCTTCCTCGAGGCGGACCCGAAGACGCGCGCGCGGCGCCGCTACGAGGAGCTCTTCCAGAAGGGCACGGAGCGGCCTCTCCAGGAGGTGCTGGAGGACCAGACGCGCCGCGACCAGGCCGACATGGAGCGCGAGGTCGCCCCGCTGAAGGCCGCGGAGGACGCGGTCCGCGTGGACTCCTCCGCGCTGCAGCTGTCGGAGGTGGTCCAGCGCATCGAGCAGGTGGTCCGCGAGCGGATGGCAGCGCGCGGCTGAGCAGCGGAGGGAGCGATGGCCGAGTTCCGGGGCGTGACGACTTTCAAGGGCCAGCCCGTGACGCTGGTGGGCCACGAGGTGAAGGTGGGCGACGTGGCGCCGGACTTCACGGTCAACAGGTCGCTCCTGGAGACCGCGCGCCTGTCGGATGCGAAGGGGAGCGTGGTGGTCCTCACGAGCGCGCCGAGCGTGGACACCCGCGTCTGCTCGCTCCAGCTCCACGCGTTCAACAGGCGCGCGTCGGAGATTCCGGGCGTGAAGATCTGGTTCATCACCCGCGATCTTCCGTTCGCGCTCGGACGCTTCTGCGAGGCGGAGGGCATCCGCGCCGTCACCACGCTCTCGGACTTCAAGGACCGCGACTTCGGCGAGAAGTACGGCCTCCACGTCAAGGAGCTCGGCCTGCTCGCGCGCAGCACCTTCGTAGTGGATGCGCAGGGGAGGGTGGTCTTCCGGGAGATCGTCCCGGAGATCACCACCGAGCCGGACTACGACGCCGCCCTTCTCGCGGTGAAGGCCGCAGCCGGGCAGTAGCGCTCACTCAGGGCGCTACATCCGCCCCACGCACCTTGAGCCGCAGGTCCGCGATCGCCTGCACCAGCTGAGGGGGGTGCTGCTCCGGCGGCACCTCGATGGCGAAGCGCTCCAGCAGGTCGAGCGCCTGGGCGCGATTGCCGGCCTGCATCTCCATGCCCGCGAGGAACAGGAGCCCCTCCTGCGCGCCCGGGTAGAGGTCCACCAGCTGCTGCAGCTCGGTGCGTGCGGCGTCCACCTCCTGGCGCAGGGCGCGCAGCACCGCCCGGTGCACGCGGAGCTCCACGTGGAAGGGGTCCACCGCGAGCCCGCGGTCCATGGCCTTCTGCGCGTCGCTGAACAGGCCCTTCTGGATGAGCTCGTGCGTGGCGAGGGCGGCGGCCTCGGTGTCCGCCGGGTTGGCCTTCAGGCGCTCCAGCGCGGCCGTGGCCTCGCGGCTCAAGTCCGTGCCCGTGGGCGCAGCGGGCATCCCGGAAGGAGGAACGCGCCCGGTGGCCTCCTGGCCGTCGTCGCGCTTCCGGGACTCCTGGCTCAGCACGAGGCCCAGGGCCACGAAGAACACGACGACGCCACCTCCCCACACGGCGCCCTTCAGCTGCGGGTGCCTGTCGAAGAACGTGGCCGCCGGAGCCGACGCACCCGGTGCTCGCGCGGCCGGAGCACGCGCGGGGCGGGTGCGGCCCTCGTCGCGCGCACGCAGGGCGGAGGCCGCCTCGCGCTCCAGCCGGTTCACCTCGGCCTGGTAGACCTCCGGGGACATCTGGTGGCGGCTCTGCTTCAGCTCGCGGAGCGCATCCAGGAGCGTCTGCGCGCGCCGCTCGAGCTCCTCCTGCCCCTCGGGAAGCGGTGCAGCCGGGGTGCCCGCGCCGCGCTTCCGGGCGAAGAGGAGGTAGATGCCCGCGATG
>JAKEEX010000869.1 GCA_022616315.1 Myxococcaceae bacterium | reverse complement strand
TGGAGTCTCTGGGCGCTGACGCAATAGATGACACCCCCGCAGAATCCCGCGACCGACGAGCTCGGGCTCCTGGTGGCCGTGTTGCCGGAGCGGCTGCAGGGGCCCGTCCGCGCGCTTCCGGAGGACGAGCTGCTCGAGGTGGTGCTGGACCTGGGGCGGCCACCGGAGGCACGTCTGGTGGGCCGCTCGGCGTCGCTGGGCGATGTCCCCATCTCACACGCGGACCTCGCCGCCGTGCTCGCCCGCGTGGGTCCCCTGGGTGAAGACAATCGCGCGGGCATCGAGCGGACGCTCCACCGCATCTCCGCCCTGCGCAACCGTCGCGGCGAGGTGGTGGGCCTCACCCTGCGCGTGGGCCGCGCGCTCACCGGCACGGTGGAGGTGCTGCGGGACCTCATCGGTACGGGGCTCAGCCTGCTCCTGCTCGGGCCTCCCGGCGTGGGGAAGACGACCAAGCTGCGCGAGGTGGCGCGCGTCCTCTCCTCCGAGCTGGGCAAGCGGGTGATGGTGGTGGACACCTCCAACGAGATCGGCGGCGACGGGGACATCCCTCACGCAGGCATCGGGAGCGCGCGCCGCATGCAGGTGTCGCGGCCGGAGCGACAGCACGCGGTGATGATCGAGGCGGTGGAGAACCACATGCCGGAGGTCATCATCGTGGACGAGATCGGCACGGAGGCGGACGCGGCCGCGGCGCGCACCATCGCCGAGCGGGGTGTGCAGCTGGTGGGCACCGCGCACGGCAACACGCTGGAGAACATCATCCTCAACCCCACGCTGTCGGACCTCGTGGGGGGCGTGCACGTGGTGACGCTCTCGGACGAGGAGGCGCGGCGGAGGGGTACCTCCAAGACGGTGCGGGAGCGGCGCGCGCCGCCCACCTTCGACATGGTGGTGGAGATGGTGAACCGCGACGAGGTGCGGGTGCACCGCGACACGGCGGCGGCGGTGGACGGGCTGCTCGCGGGCCGGCCCACCGGGGGTGAGCGGCGACTGACTCGCAACGGCCAGCTGGAGGTGGAGCCGGAGCGGCCGCCGGAGACGGCGGAGCGAGCTGTCGCGGCTGGAAGGGCCACGGCCGCCCTGGGCGTGGGAGAGCGCAGAGGCCCCTTGCGCATCCACCCTCATGCGGTGAGCCGGGAGCTCCTCGAGCGCGTTCTGCGCAACACGGGGGCGAACGCGCGCGTGGTGGCGAGGCCGGACGCAGCGGACATCATCCTCGCTCTCAAATCCCGTGCGGACGAGCCGCGCATCCGCCGCGCCGCCGAGCGTCCAGGGGTGGTGGTGCACGCGCTGAAGCGCTCCACCGCCACGGAGATGCGGCGGGTGCTGCGGCAGGTGTTCCCTGGCCTCGGGGGCCTGGACGAGAGCGAGGTGCGCCAGGCGGTGCAGGAGGCCGAGCAGGCCATCCGGCGGGTGCTCACAGAAGGCGTGACGGTGTCGCTCGCCCCACGGCCGCCGCGGCTGCGCAAGCTGCAGCATGGCCTCTTTCTGCGCCACCACCTGGAGAGCCGAAGCGTGGGCAGCGAGCCCACGCGCCACCTCGTGGTGGCTCCGACCGGAGTCATGCCGCAGACGGAGGAATTAGCCCCTAACGGTTGATGTCTCCTACGACGTGGACGTGGACGTGGACGTGGACGTGGACGTGAACGTGGACGTGGACGGCGACGGCGACGGCGACGGCGACGGCGACGGCGACGTGAACTCGACCAACTTGCGAGACGCACTTCTTGTCAGGGTCAAGAAGGAGCTCC
>JAKEEX010000868.1 GCA_022616315.1 Myxococcaceae bacterium | reverse complement strand
TCGAGGACCGTCACGGAGAGGCCCCTGTTTGCCGCGGCGATGGCGAGGGCAAGGCCCGCGGGACCGGCTCCGGCGACGGCGATGTCCCAGGTGTGTGGCGCACGGGGCGCCGAGGTGGACACCGGATGGAGCTCGGTGGTCACGGCACCCTCACCCTGTCCCTCTCCCAGGGCGAGAGGGGAAGTTGCCTCGGGGAGAAGGCAAGGGTGAGGGGCCGTCACCGTCTGTTTTCACCTGGCTGTGCGCGCGCTGACTCCTTCGCAGCGCCAGCGCGGAACGCGCCACCTCGAGCGCAAGCTGCAACGGGCCCACCTTGCGCGGCGCCGTGAGCTCTCCCGCGAGATAGCGGCGCAGTGCCTCCCCACGCCGGAGCTTGCCGCTCGAGGTGCGCGGCAGTGTCCCCGGTGGCAGCACGCACACCGTGTGTGGGCGCACGCCTGTCCCCGCGACCACCGCCGCGCGCACGCGCTCGTCGAGGCCTTCGGGTGCAGCTCCCGTGTGCTCGACGAGCATCACGAGCGCCTCGTCCTCCTCACCCTCGGGACGGAAGCCCACCGCGACCGCGCAGCCCGTGCGCACACCCTCCACGCCCGCAAGGCACTCCTCAAATGCCTGCGGCGCATGGTTCGCGCCCCGGATGATGACGACGTCCTTCGCACGGCCGCACACGTAGAGCTCGCCGTCCGCGACGAAGCCAAGGTCCCCCGTGTCCAGCCAGCCTCCCTCCGTCGTGCCCGCCGTCGCCTCGGGTTGGCCGAAGTAGCCCTGCATCACCGACGGGCCGCGCAAGACGATGCGTCCAACCCGCCGTTCCGGCAGCGCGTGCCCCTGCCCATCGCGCACCTCCAGCTCCACGCCTGCCACCGGCACGCCGACGGAAGGGAGGGCGCGCGCTCCCGGCTGGACCTCACCCGTCTCCGCGAGCTGGGCCGCGTCCACCGACAGGACACGCGGTGAGCCGCGACCTGACGGAGGGAACGTGACGGCGAGCGCCGCCTCCGAGAGGCCATACACCGGGAGCAGCGCGGTCGCCTTGAAGCCGTACGGCTCGAGTCGCGCGCGGAAGCGGTCCATCACCTCCGCCGACACCGGCTCTGCCCCGTTGAGTGCGTACGTCCAGCACGACAGGTCCAGCCCCGCGAGCTCCGCGTCCTTCACGCGCTTGAGGACGAGGCCGTAGGCGAAGTTGGGCGCGGGGGAGACCATGGCACGGTGGCGCGAGAGCGCGCGCAGCCACAGGGCCGGGCGCGCGAGGAACAGCTCCGGTGGCAGCAGCACCAGGTCCCCGGGGTAGTACGCCGCGCTCAGCAGGCAGCCGATGAGCCCCATGTCGTGGTACAGCGGCAGCCAGCTGACGCCCACGCGAGGAGCCCCTTCCGGAACGGGCATGCGGGCCTTCAGGGCCGCCAGCTGCGCCACCACCTGCCCGTGCGTGAGCGCCACCGGCTTCGGGTCCACCGTGGAGCCGGACGAGAACTGGATGAGCGCGAGGGCGTCCGGGCCCAGCGCCACGCTCGCTTCTTCCCGGCGGCCCGCGTGCGCGACGTCCTCCACCGTGCGGCAGCCGAGGACCGGACGTGCAGCTTCCACGGGCGGGCCCAGGAGCAGGCGGACCTTCGCGTCGGTGAGCACCATCCGCGCACCACACACCTGAAGCATGCGCGTGGTGCTGCGGTGGTACTCGCCCAGCCGTCCGAGCCGCACCGGTGGGTAGAGCGGAACCGGGACCGCGCCGGCGAGCAGCACGCCGAAGAAGGCCGTGGGGAAGTCGGGGGAGGTGGGCAGGAGGAGCGCCACGCGGTCGCCTGGCGTGACGCCGGACGCCTGAAGGCCCGCGGCCAGCTCGGATGCGCGTGTCTGGACCTCGGCCCAGGAGAGCACCTGCTCCCGCTCGTGGGCGTCCACGAAGTGGAGGCGGCCTGGGGAGGCTGCGGCTCGAGCGAGGGTCTCGACGAGCGTCGTTTCCTCGAGGGTGGGGAGAGGAGGCCCGACGAGCCTCGCGACGGACTGGGATTTCGCTCGCGTCGCCGTCACTGCGCCGCTCGCTCGGCCACGAGCTTCACCAGCTCTCCCACGGTCTTCACCTGCGCGGAGTCCTCCTCGCTCAAGCGCACGCGGAAGCGGTTCTCCAGCTCCACCGCCATCACCGTCAGCCCCAGGCTGTCGAGCTGCAGGTCCTTCATCAGCTCGTGATGCGGCTCGATGGGACCCCGGAAGTCCAGCTCCTCGGCTGCGATGCGGCGAATCTCCGCCAGGACCCGCACCTGCCTGTCACCCACGGCGCACCTCCGGAAGGAACCGCGGACGCTTCGCGAACGCCCGCGCGTAGAGAGGGCCGAGCGCGGCCTCCTCGGCGCGGATGCGCACCGTGAGGAGGGCCGCGTTGCCCACCGTGAAGACGAGCGCCGTCACCCACGCGCCATGCACGAGTGGAATGGCGAGGAGCTCCGCCACCACGGCCACGTAGTTGGGGTGACGGAGGAACCGGTACGGGCCGGACGTCACGGGCTCCGTGCCGGGCAGGACGATGATGCGCACGTTCCACCGCTCCCCGAGTGTCGCAATGGCCCAGTACCGCAGGGCCTGCGCGCCCAGCGCCACCCCGAGCGCAGCGACG
>JAKEEX010000867.1 GCA_022616315.1 Myxococcaceae bacterium | reverse complement strand
GCGCCGCAGCCGCCAGGGCGCCGTGGTCCCCGGGCGGGACGGTGAGCCCGGTGACGCCATCCAGGCTGACCTGGTCCACCCCCGAGCCCGGGATGCAGGTGTTGATGACGGGAAGTCCGCTCGCCAGCGCCTCCACCTGCACGAGGCCGAAGGCCTCACTGCGGGCGGTACTCGGAAACCACAGGGCCGTGGCGGCGCGGTAGGCGCCCGCAAGCTCCTCGTCTTCGAGGCCTCCCATCCACTGCACCCTCGGCGCCACGCCGAGCACGCGCGCCTGCCGTTCGAGCTCGGCCCTCAGCGGCCCCGTTCCGACCACCCTCAACGTTCCCGGGACCTCGCGCAGCGCCCGGAGTGCCACGTCCACGCCCTTGTAGTAGACGAGCCGCCCCACCATCAGCCAGAGCGGTCCGGGCACGGCCTCCCGCCAGCGCCGCGCGTGGCGCAGCACGTTCTCCGTCGGCTCCAGGAGCGGTCTCAGCTCGATGCCAAGGGGAAGCACGGCCACCTTCCTCCGGAAGCGCTGCAGGACCTTCGAGCCGTCGGCATAGGCCAGGCTCGTCACCAACACGCGCGCCGCGCGCCCATAGGCGAGCTGCTCGAAGGGGCGCAGCGCGTGGTGCAGCACCTGCTGATGGACGATGTCGCTGTGATGCGTGACGACGCACCTCGAGAAGGCGGGCAAGGCGGCCAGCGCCAGCACCATGGTCGCGTTGGGCGCATGAACGTGCAGCACATCGGGCGGGCTCCTCCGCAGCGCCTCCAGGTGCGCGAGCAGACCGGTGCAGACGTCGAACCGGCGGACGGAGAGGCTCCGCCCCACACGCACCACGCGCACGTCCCCGTCGCGGGACACCTCGGTGGGAGTCCGCGCGAACGTCCGACTGACCACGTCCCTGCCTGCGCCATCCGCGTGGTTGACGCAGAGGACCTCCACCCGGGCGCCCAGGGCCGCCTGCGCGCGCGCCAGCGTCCGGGTGTGACTCTCGATGCCGCCCAGCGCGGGTGGGTAATACTT
>JAKEEX010000145.1 GCA_022616315.1 Myxococcaceae bacterium | reverse complement strand
CGAAAGCCGTGCATCCAGCGCTTCCCAACGCAGCGCAGGGCGCGCGGGCGTGCGCCGGGCCCGCTGCGCCATCCACGCGCGCTCGAGCTTCAGCCACGACAGCGCGTGGGCACACGCGGCGCATCCGCGCAGGTGCGCCTCCACCGCCAGCGCCTCCGCCGGCGAGAGCGCCCCTTCGAGCCACGCCTCCAGCGCGGAGGTGCGGCACGCGGCGCTCACCGGTGCCTCCCGACGTGCGCCGCGAGCCGCTCGCGCAGCTGCAGCCGGGCCCGGTGAATCTCGTTCTTCACCTTCGGCAGCGTCCACCCCATCACCACTGCAATCTCCTCGTACGCGAGCCCGTGGTCGATGCGCAGGAGCAACGCCGCACGCCGCTCCTCGCGCAGCGCCCCCAGCGCGTCCGCCAGGAGCCCCTCGAGCTCACGGTCCAGCAGCAGGTCCTCCGGCGTGGGCGTGGGCAGCACGTCCTCCACCCGCGACTCGCACTCCTCGGCTGTGCCGGCCAGCTCGAGCGGCCTGGGGCGCCGCGCCTCCCGCCACACGTGGCGCGCAATCCCCAGGAGCCACGCGGCCACGCGCTCACCGTCGCGCAGCTGCGAGAGACGCGCGTGCGCGCGCACGAACGTCTCCTGCGTGGCCTCGTCCGCGGCGGTGTCGTCACGGAAGATGTCGCGGAGGAAGCGCCACACCATTGGCCCATGCCTCTCGAAGAGGGCCCGGAACGCCCCCGCGTCTCCTGCGCGCGCACGCTGCACCAGGACCCCCTCCGAGGCAGGGGGCTCGTCCGGCACGACCATGGGGAGCGCGAAGAGGTGGGCCACGGGGGACAGTGACGCGAGCCGAAGAGAAGTTTCAGGCGACCTGCCGTCTCGCCGCCAGGGGGGCGGCCTTGCCCCCTGGGTCAGGGCTCGCGCCCGGAAGTCGGGTCCGCCCGCCTGCCTGCTCCCCGTGCCCGACGTCGCCTGCGCGAGGGGCGCATACTTTGGGCCCCTCGCGGGTTAAGACGGGGCCATGGAGACGACCCCCACCACCTCGAAGCCGAAGCCCAGCTGGAAGGAGCGCATCAACCAGCTGACCACCACCTACGGACCGGTGGCGCTGGTGGTGTACTTCGGCATCTTCTTCCTCGTGTGGGGCGCCTTCGCGGTGGCCATCCGCTACTTCGGCTTCCAGCCTCAGGGCGTGGCGGGCGAGGCGGGCGTTTGGACCATGGCCTACCTCGCCACCAAGCTCACCCAGCCCGCCCGGATTGCCGCCACCTTCGCCCTCACGCCCCTGATGGCGAAGGTGGTCGGCCGCCGCACTCCCCCCGCGGCCTGACGCCTCAGTACTGAGGCGTGGGGAAGTTCACCGTCGCCACCGGCGAGGAGAGGCTCTCCACGTTCGCCACCCGGATGCCCGCGTCCGCGATGGCGTAGACGAAGGTGGCCCCGCTCTCATCGCTCGCCATGACCGAGCGGCGCACGTACGGCTGCCATGAGTACGTCCAGGACCGGTACTGTTGGCTGTACATGTCCCCCAAGGAGAGCTGGCCCTTGAAGGTGAAGCCCGCGTTCACGTCCACGCCGAGCACCTGCAGGTTGCTGATGGACCGGTAGTCGCACACGCTGGCATTGCACGCAAAGCTCCAGTCCGTGAACGGGATGGCGAGCAGCTTCTTGCTGGCGAAGTAGTTGAAGGCCTTGTGGTTCCAGTTGGCCTCCGAGTAGCTCCCGCTGCTGCCCAGCAGGTACTTGAACTCCTCCTTCGGGTTGGCCAGGTCGGTCACGTCGTAGAGTGACACCTTGAGCGCGCGGCTCGTCCAGCCGCCGTCCGCGTCGCGGTCCTCTCCCACCGCGAGCAGGTGGTTGGCGTCCACCGGGTGCAGGTAGGTGGAGAAGCCGGGAATCTTCAGCTCGCCCTTGACCGTCGGCTTGGTCGGGTCGCTCAGGTCGATCGCGAAGAGCGGGTCCACCTGACGGAAGGTGACGAGGAAGCCGCGCGGTCCGATGAAGCGCACCGCGAAGATGGTCTCGCCCTCGGCCAGCTCCCCCGTCTTGCCAATCGCCTCGAGGCTTCCGCGCTCCTCGTGGAACACCGTGACACGGTTGGTGCGCTTCAGCGTGCCCCAGGTGTTCTGCGGGTTGGCCTCGTCCCGCACGCGCCGGTTGATGGTCGTGGCCACGCGCAGGAAGCCCTCGTGCTCGTCCAGGCTGAACTGGTCCTTGATGTGGCCCTCCACCGTGCCGCTCGCCACGTACCTGGCCGAGTCCGGCTCGGTGATGTCGAACTTGTGCAGGTACGTGGCGTCCGTCTGGCCCGGCTCCGGCCACCACCACCAGTGGGAGCTGGCCAGGTAGAGCGAGGAGGCCGATGCGTACACCTGGCCCGCCTCGCCCACCACCGTCGTGCGGCGCACCTCGGCGGACGCGTCCGCCATGTCCAGCGTCACCACGGAGGCGAGGCCGAGACGGGTCGGTGCGTTGGCGGCGTGGAAGTCCTCGCAGCGGTAGCCCACGTCCACGAGCTCGCCGCCCACGCGGCGCTTCCCGCTGGGCAGCCACTGCGCGAGCGAGGCGCCACGGATGAGGGACTCGTTCTTCGCCATCAGCGTGTCCACCGCTGCGGCGAACTCGCCCTCGGACCACGTGCCCGAGCTGGGCCAGGTGGGCCAGAACTGCACGTCGCGCGGGTAGCGGAAGTCGTCGCGCAGCACCAGCCGCACCTTGCTGTCGATGCGCCGGCTGCTCACGTAGCCGCCCGGCAGGTACACCTCGCCCACCACCGTCGGCGCCGAGACGTTGGACACGTCCACCGTCGTCACCTTGGTGGTGTTGGCGTACCAGTAGCCCCAGTAGGCCGCGTCCACGGCCACGCCACCGTTGACCGTCTTGTCTCCGCTGAGGTCCCACTCCGGCGTGTAGATGCTGCTGAAGACGACGACGCGGTTGCCGGCGAGGAACAGCTCCTGCGGCCAGCCCTCCACCTGCACGGAGCTGGTCAGCGCCAGCTCGCTCGCGGGCCACGAGCGCGTGACGTGGAGCTTGTTGCCGCTGAGGACGAAGATGCGCGTGCCGTCGTTCTTCACGAAGTCCGCCTCGTCCACGCCCTCCACCTGGGTGTTGGTGGTGGTGTAGTCCTTGGGCGCGCCCGAGGAGTTGTCGCCAGACTCGGGCGCCCCGGCCCCGGGTGCCGCCATGGGAGGGCCCGCGCTGTCCCCGGCCACGGCGATGCCGCCGCTCCTGAACCAGCCGCCGTTGACGGCGTTCTGCTTGACCGCGGTGAGGTCGGCGCGCATCTGGCTCACCGCCGTGTCCTCGACGTACTGCTCGAGCGCGGAGCAGCTGCCGAACGCCTCCAGAGCCACCCGGTTCTGCACCGCCCCGTTCCGGTCGTGCGGACTCCCGCTGCTGCAGCCCAGGAGGGTCAACCCCGCGGCCAGTGCCGCGGCGAACGTCGTGTCGTGCCTCATCGCGCTTCCCGCCTTCCTGCGAATGATTCGCCCGCCCCCGTGACGCGCCGAGAGTGCCACGCGGGGGTCCTGCCGCGGGTGTGCGATGGGCGTGCCAGCGACCTCTCGCCCCCTTGCCTCAGTCATTACAGGGACTTACAAGAGCAGGCGATCCTCAGAAAGCTGAGATTCGCGGGCAGGGCATGGCGGGCTTCTCAGGGTGAGAAGGCGAAGCGTTGCACGTCCTCGTCGGACCGGACGGCCTGGTACAGCTGCCAGGCGCCCACCAGGTCCTGGAAGGGCAGCCCCACGCCGCCGAACACCGTCCTCTCCTCCTCGGAGCGACGTCCCGGGGCGCGGCCCGCGAGGACGTCCCCCAGCTCCGCGTCGATGACGTCCGCCCCCACCCCCGCGCCGGCCGCCGCGCCCTGCTCGAGCGCGAGGCGCCGGTCGTCGCAGACGAAGCGGGCCGCTCGTAACAGCTCCCCCGCCACGGGCCCGTGCCCCGGCAACGCGGGCCCCAGCACGGAGACGTGCGTGCCGGGGCGGACGAGCGTGGAGGTGAGGACGGGCTCGTCGAAGGGAGCGACGCAGAGCACCACGTCCGCGTCCTCCACCGCCTCGGACACGGTCAGCGCCCCGTGCGCGGGAAGGGACATGTCCCGGTAGAGACGCGCGGCGAGCCCCGCGGAGCGGAACGGGTCCGTGTCCCAGATGCGCAGGTGGCTGAGGGAGCGCACCAGACGCAGCGCCTTGAGCTGCGCCACCGCGCCATCCCCTGCCCCCAGCAACGCCACCCGCGAAGCGTCCTGCCGCGCCAGCACGTCCGCCGCGAGCGCCCCCACCACCGCGCGGGTGAGGCGGGTGAGGTACACCGCGTCCATGATGGCGAGCAGACGGCCCGTCGGCGCCGCGTGCAGCAGGAGCGACGGGCGCCCTTCGGTTGCATCCGTCGCGGGCTCCACCCGCAGGGTGTAGGCCGGCACCGCCGGAAGCACCCCTGGCAGCGAGACGTGCGCCCCTTGCAGCGCCTCCGCCCGTCCCTCCCCCGTCCGTCCCTCCGCCTTGGCGAGGAAGCCCGCGCGGAGGTCCTCGAGCAGGAAGAGCGCCTGGAGGTGCGAGGAGACGTCGGCGTGACGGAGGAGCAGGGTGTCCATCGGGGCCCGGGCGGCGAAGGTGTCGGAAGCCGTCGTCCGTAAGATGGGGCCTCCTGCGACGAGCCCATCCTCGCCCCGGCGGCCTGGTGCGCGGACGTCGCCCCGCCCGGTCTTCGGCCACACGGCGCTCCTCTCCTGCAGCCCCGAGGTTGGAATGTCCAGTGTCGTGCCGAAGGCAAGCGTCAGAAAACTGCGACGCCCGGAGGAGCTGCTTTGAACCCCGCCATTCCTGGAACCATGAAGGCCGCCGCACTCGAGCGCTTCGGTGGACCGGACGTCATCCGCACCCGGTCAATCCCCGTGCCGGAGGTGGGACCGGACGAGGTGCTCATCCGGGTGGACCTGGCAGGCGTGGGCTCCTGGGATCCGTCGGAGCGAGAAGGGGAGCTCGCGTCCTATACGGAGCGAGAAGCGGCCTTCCCGTACGTGCTCGGCTCGGACGGGGCGGGCACGGTGGTGGCGGTGGGCTCGCGGGTCCGGCGCTTCCGCGTCGGCGATGCGGTGTATGCCTACGGCTTCCTCAACCCCAAGGGCGGCTTCTACGCCGAGTACGTCGCGGTGAAGGCGGACAACGTCGCGCCGTTCCCCAAGGGGCTCACTCCGGAGCAGGCGGGAGCGCTCGCGGTGGACGGCCTCACGGCGCTCGAGGGCGTGGATGACGCGCTGAAGGTGCGCGAGGGCACGACGTTGCTGGTGTTCGGTGCAAGTGGCGGCGTGGGCCACCTGGCGGTGCAGCTCGCCAAGCGACTCGGGGCCCGCGTGCTGGCGGTGGCTTCTGGCAAGGACGGTGTGGCGCTCGCCAGGCGCACCGGTGCGGACGCGGCGGTGGACGGGCACGGGGAAGACGTGAAGCGCGCGGTCCAGGAGTTCGCGCCGGAGGGGCTCGACGCGGTGCTCGTGTTCGCCCACGGGCGCGGCCTCGACGACGCCCTGGCGGCGGTGCGGGACGGCGGACGCGTCGCCTGGCCCAACGGAGTCGAGCCCGCGCCGAAGCCCCGCGCGGGCCTGAAGGCGACGGCCTACGACGGACTGCCGAGCCCCGAGGCGTATGCGCGTCTCAATCGCCTCATCGAGTCAGGGCCCTTCCACGTGGAGGTTCAGCAGGTCTACCGGCTGGAGGATGCAGCGCGGGCGCACCAGGCCGTGAGCCAGCACCACCTGGGAAAGGTCGCGCTGCGCATCCACTGAATGGAGGCGCTCACGCGCGCTTGCGCAGGGCGGCCGGTGAATACCCGTACGTCGCCTGGAACCGGCGGCGCAGGCTCCGCGACGTGCCGAAGCCGGCCAGCTCGGCGACACGCTCCATCGGATGCGCGGTGTCGGTCAGCAGGCGCCGCGCGTGGTCCACGCGGATGCGGTCCTGGTAGTCGTGGATGCTCACCCCGGTGACCGCGCGGAACACCCGCGTCAGGTGACGGACCGAGACGTGCACCCGCCTGGCGAGGACCGACAGCGGCATGTGCTGCTCCGGGTGCCGGCAGATGAGGTCCTGCACCGCGTGCACCGTGGGCTCGAGGTGGTTGCGGTGGCTGAGCCAGGGGCTGAGCTGCGGGTCATCCGGACCCCGGCGCAGGTACACCACGAGCTCACGCGCGACGGCGAGCGCCACGGTCTCCCCCACGCGCTCGGCGATGAGGAAGAGCGCGAGGTCGACTCCGGCCGTCACGCCGGCGCTGGTGTAGACGTTGCCGTCCTGGACGAAGATGCGGTCGTCGCGGACGCGCGCGGTCGGCTCCAGCGCCTGGAGGCGGTGCACGAGCGTGTGATGCGTGGTGCAGGAGCGGCCGGCGAGGAGCCCCGCGCGAGCCGCGAGCAGCGCGCCCCCGCACACCGTCACCAGGGTGTGCTCCGGCGTGATGACGCGACGGAGCCACCGCTCGGCCTTCAGGCACGCGGGAAGCTTCAGCGTCTCCTCCGTCCGATGCATCCCGGTGATGACCACGGTGGCACCGGGCAGCAGGGAGTCCGGGAGCGGGGCGAGCTCGCCCAGGGCGATTGGCCCGGGCAGACGGATGGTCGGCTCGGGCCCGACGAAGTGCAGGCGGAAGCGCTCCCCACCTGCGTTGGCCTCGAGGAATGCCTCCACCGGGCCCGCGAGGTCCAGGAGCAGCAGGTTCGGCAGGACGAGGAAGTAGATGTCGGTCAAGCAAGCCCTGCCAGGCACTCGTCGACGGTGGCGATGCGCGCGAACCGCCCGTCGAGGACCAGCTCCGTCCGCTCCTTGAGCTCGGCGCTGCTGTACTCGCGGCCGCTTCCGGCGTGACGCATGGAGAAGGTCAGCGTCGCCTCGGTGACGAAGTCCACGGTGAAGCCCAGGTCACTCGCCACCCGCGCCGTCGTCTCGCAGCACTGCTCCGTGCGGATGCCGGAGATGACGAGGTGGTTGATGCCTCTCTCGAGCAGCCAGCGCTGGAGGCCAGTGGTGTTGAACGCGTTGTGGGCACTCTTGTGGAAGACGGCGTCGTGGTGCTCGGGGAGGAAGTCCATCCGCGTCACCAGCCCCGAGGAGAGGCTGAAGTGCCCGCCGAAGGTGTCCTCCGGGTCCACGTGGAAGATGTGGACGACGGGGACATTTCGGGCCTTGGCGCCGTTTGCGAGGGCCTTCATCTTCTCGGCGAAGGCGGGCACGTCGTCGGTGCGCCAGTAGGGCCTGTGCTCGAAGGACTTCTGGACGTCGACGACGATGAGTGCGGACTTCTTCGG
>JAKEEX010000144.1 GCA_022616315.1 Myxococcaceae bacterium | reverse complement strand
TGAACGACACGCACCCCGCCATCGCCGTGGCGGAGCTGATGCGCGTGCTGGTGGACGAGAAGCGGCTGGAGTGGGACGAGGCGTGGGCCATTACCCAAGGCACCTTCGGCTACACCAACCACACGCTGCTCGCCGAGGCCATGGAGAGGTGGCCGGTGTCCCTCTTCGAGCGCCTGCTGCCCCGCCACCTCGAGTTCATCTACGAAATCAACCAGCGCTTCCTGCGCCAGGTGCAAATCCGCTACCCCTTCGACAACGGGCGCATGCAGCGCCTCAGCCTCATCGAGGAGGGGCCGGAGAAGAAGGTGCGCATGGCGCACCTGGCCGTGGTGGGCAGCCACAGCGTCAACGGCGTGGCCGCGCTGCACACGGAGTTGCTGCGGCGGGACGTGCTGACGGACTTCGCCGAAATGCTGCCGGAGCGCTTCAACAACAAGACGAATGGCGTGACGCCCCGCCGGTGGGTGATGTGGTGCAACCCGCGCCTGAGCGAGCTGATTACCTCGACGCTTGGGCACGGCTGGGTGAAGAACCTGGACGAGCTGCAGCGGCTGGTGCCGTATGCGGAGGACGCAGGCTTCCGGCAGGCCTTCCGCGCCGCGAAGGCCGCCAACAAAGTCGACCTGGCCGCGCACGTGCGCGAGCTGATGGGGGTGAAGCTCAACCCGGACGCCCTCTTCGACGTCCAAATCAAGCGCCTGCACGAGTACAAGCGGCAGCTCCTCAACGCGCTGCACATCGTGTCGCTGTGGATGAAGGCGAGGCGGGACGCGTCCACCATCATCCACCCGCGCGCCTTCCTCTTCGGCGCGAAGGCGGCGCCGGGCTACCAGGAGGCCAAGCTCATCATCCGCCTCATCAACGGGGTGGCGGAGGTGGTGAATAGCGACGCGGGGGCCACGGGCCTGCAGGTGGCCTTCCTGCCCAACTACCGGGTGAGCCTCGCCGAGCGCATCATCCCGGCGGCGGATGTCAGCGAGCAGATTTCCACCGCGGGCCTGGAGGCCTCCGGCACGGGCAACATGAAGTTTGCCCTCAATGGCGCCGTCACCCTCGGGACACTGGATGGGGCCAACGTCGAGATTCGCGAAATGGTGGGCGAGGAGAACTTCTACCTCTTCGGCCTCACGGCGGATGAAGTCATTGCGCGCAAGGCCCAGGGCTACCGCCCCCGCGAGGTGTACGAGAGCAACCCGGACTTGAAGGAGGCGCTGGACCTGGTGGCCAGCGGCTTCTTCAGCCCCGAGGACCGCACCCTCTTCCGTCCCCTGGTGGAGGGCCTCCTTAACGAGGACCGCTACATGGTGCTGGCGGACTTCGCGGACTATGCCCGGGCCCAGGAGGCGGCGGCGCGCGCCTACCTCGACACCGAGGCGTGGACGAAGAAGGCCATCCTCAACGTCGC
>JAKEEX010000866.1 GCA_022616315.1 Myxococcaceae bacterium | reverse complement strand
TGGGTGGAGCTGAAGCGCAAGCCCTACAACTACTTCGTCACGCCCACGGCCATGGGCAGTGGTCCGGTGCGGCTGCGGGTGACGGCCACGGACGGGCAGGTGCGTGAGGACACGCTGCCTGCCATCCGCGCTGGCAGGACGTTTGTGGGGGCTGTGCAGTTCGACTGAGCATTCGCCAGTGCACCCGGGCCGCGGACCACCCCACCGCATCCAACAGGGCTCTTGTTCGGCCTATGCTCGACATTCGGTCATTCCAGGACGTCTCCGGTCGTGAGGAGGACCAGCCCCTACCTCCGGCCTCTGGTGCGTGGCCCCGGGACATGGGAAGCGGTCGCACTGACTCGCGCAGGAGTCAGGACTCGCCATGCTCCCTCCAGTGCTGTCCCCCTCACCTCGGCTCGCTCTCGCGACGCTCGCGGTCCTGCTGCTCGCCCACTGCGCCAACCCTCGCTCCACGGGCTCGGGGGACGCCGGCTGCAGCGACTGCGATGCCTCCCGGCCCGACGCCTTCCGGCGGGCACACCTCTCACTCGGAGGCGGCCCCTGCACGCCGGAGATGGACTGCTCGGGCTCAGACGAGCTGCTATCCGACGGCACTTACCGCGTGGACCGCTTCGGTGACCCGGGCGGCGGTGTGCGCGAGGTGATGCTTCCCGCTGCAGAACTGGACACCGCAAAGGAGCTTCTCACCCGGCCCTCGCTGCTCGAAGTCCTGCGCCGCGGCCAGGCCGCCTGTCCTCCTGTCACGGACTCGAGCGTCGTCCTCACCGTGGAGCTCACGGAGCGGACGTACAGCTCTCAGGTGGCGGGGTGTGACGAACCAAGCGTCCGCGACGCGCTCCTCCTCTTCCAGCGCCTGCGCGACACGTACGCTCCCTGACGGGCGCCGCGTCTTACCTGGCGCAGTCCTCCGCGAAGATGGCGGCGAAGCGCGCCCACTCCGCCTTGCTGGCCGTGGGCTCCCGACTCACGAACGTCTCCTCGACGAACGTGTCCATCCGAAGCCCGAGCGCGCCCAGGGTGGGGGGATGTCGAAGAAGCCCTCGCTCTCGACCGTCTGCGCGAAGAACGCCCGGAAGTCGTGACCGGTCAGCTGACGGGCGTGACGCTCGATGTCGGCGAGGCCGTACGTCCTCCCCTCCACGCCGAGCTCCGCGTTCCCCGAAGCGGCGGATGGCACCGACGAAGCGGTCGAGCGCGCGGGGGCCGCGCTTCAGCAACTTGCGCGCGAGCATGCTCGATCAGAACGCGCCCTCGACCCCGCTCGCTGTCCCTT
>JAKEEX010000865.1 GCA_022616315.1 Myxococcaceae bacterium | reverse complement strand
TCCGTGCCGCCCTTCACCTTCCGCAAGGTGAGGCGGACGCGGAAGGGCCCCTTCGGGACCGGGTACTCGTCCTCGAGCAGCTGGGCCACGTCGGTGCCGCTCGATCCGGCGACCTCGCCCTGGGGCCCGTCGTACTTCCACATGAGCCGCATTCCCTGCTCGGGGATCGCGAAGACGGACACCTGTATGCCGGTCATGCGGAAGGACAGCTCCGCGAAGCGCTGCGCATCGCGCTTCACCCGGTAGGGCTCGGGGACCTGGGCCACCGTCATCCGCGTCTCGACCGTGAAGTCGTCCGAGCTGAAGTAGCGGTCCGCGATGTAGGCGCGGGGGCGCAGGGGCCTGCCGCCGTCCGCGCCCGTCTCGTCCCCCGCCTGGGTGGAGCGGAGGGCGCCGCCCTCGAGCCGCCAGTGGCCCGCGTGCGCGTTCAGCTCCTCCTGCCCGGGCACGAAGTCGAGGCGGAGGCCCTGCTTCTCGCCCTCGAGCTTCGTGAGGGCCGCGGAGACGAAGACCTCGTCGTTGGTGTTGGGCGGCTCCGCGCGCATTCCCTTGCGCAGCGCGCTCACGCCGATTCCCAGGAGCGCGATGGCCCCCACGACGGCGAGGCCCGTGCGCAGGCTGAGCCACGCGCGGAGTCCCGACTTCGCGGTGCTCGCAGGAGCGGCGGCCGCAGTGGAAGGCGAGACCGCTGACCCGCCGGTCCCCACCGGGAGCAGCATGAGCGGCGCGCTCCCCGAGGTCAGCCTCGAGAGCACCGCTTCGAGATCCGCGCACAGGGGCGTGGCGGACGGATAGCGATGCTCCGGCTCGGCCTCCAGCAGACGCGCCACCACCGGGTCCACCGAGGCATCCAGTCCCTTGACGCGCTGGGAAGGGAGGGCGAAGCGGCCGATGGGGAGCTCGCGGGTGAGCAGCTCGTAGAGCACCACGCCGAGGCTGTAGAGGTCCGCCCGCCCGTCCACGCTGCGCGCGTCGCGCCGCTGCTCCGGGGCCATGTAGTTGAGCGTGCCCATCGCCACGCGCGTGCCGGTGAGCTGAAGCTTTGGCTCGCTGCCGCGAATGCCCGCGAGCCCGAAGTCCGCCACCTTCACGTGCCCGCGGCCGTCCACCAGGATGTTCTCCGGCTTGAGGTCACGGTGGATGATGCCCCGCTCGTGCGCGCACTCGATGGCGCGCGCCACGCCCAGCACGGACCGGAGCGCCTCCACTGCGGACAGCCCACCGCGATCAATCACCTCGCGCAGGGAGCGGCCCTCCACCAGCTCCATCGCGAAGAAGTAATGGTCACCCACGTGACCGCGGTCGATGATCTGGATGATGTGTGGGTGGCTGAGCGAGGCGAGCGCCGTGGCCTCCTTGTCGAAGCGCCCGACGAACTCCGCGTCCGCCGCGAGCGTGGGGGGCAGGAGCTTCACGGCCACGGTGCGGTCCAGCGACAGCTGCCGCGCGCGCCACACCTCGCCCATGCCACCCCGCCCGAGCAGCTCGAGGAGCGTGTACCCCGGAAGCTCCGGGGCAGCGGTGCTCACAGCCGTCACGGCCTGCGCGAGGGCGGGCCGGCTCGGTGGCACCAGCGTGGGCTCCACCTCCATCGCACCGGGCTCCGCGAAGCGCGCGGTCCCCCCGGCGAGCGCCGCACGCGCCTCCACCGCCAGGATGTCGAACCCGAGCCCGCACCCACTGCACGACACGCGTGCACCGGGGGCGAGCCCCGCGATGTCGTTGGGAGCCCGGCACGCAGGGCACGGCTGGAGCGTCATTCCTCGCTCCCCCCACGTTGCGTGAGTCCGAGCACCCGGAACGAGTGGACGCCGCGCCCTTTGCCCCGCACGTGGCTCACC
>JAKEEX010000864.1 GCA_022616315.1 Myxococcaceae bacterium | reverse complement strand
GGCAAGAAAACCGCTGCAGGCCTGTAGCGCCTCTCAGGGCTTCGCGAGCGCTGCTTCGATGAGCGGCTCTACCCGCTCCGGTGAGACGAGGCCCGACCATCCGGCGAGCGCCCTGCCCTGACCATCCAGGAGAACGCTGGTGGGCAGCTCCTGGATGCGTCCGTACACGGAGCGTCCCTCGCGAATCGCGTCGTCCGCCACCAGCACCGGGAACGGCAGCGCGTACGCCTCCGCGTACGGAGCGATGACACGCGCGCCCTCGAGGTCCAGGCCCACGGCCACGACGGTGAAGCCCTTCGGCCCGTACTTCTGCTGGAGCGCGCGCAGGGCGGGCACCTCCTGGACGCATGGGAAGCACCAGGTGGCGAAGAAGTTGACGAGCACCACCTTGCCGGCGAGCGCCGCGGGCCGGAAGGGCACAGGGCCCACCGCCGGGAGCACCAGGGGCGCGCGCAGGTCGGGCCCTGACCCCTGCGTGGGGTGGGGCCCGTGGGCGCAGGCCGAGGCGAGGAGCACCAGCAGCAGGCTCAGGCGCGCGGTTGCGGTGTGGTCTCGCGCTGGCAGTTCCTGCACAGGCCGTAGAGCTCCATCTTGTGGGACGTCACGCGGAAACCATGCTTGCGCGCCACGGCCTCCTGCATGGCCTCGATGCGGTCGTTCTCGAACTCGACGATGGTGCCGCAGCGCGTGCAGATGAGGTGGTCGTGGTGGTGGCGACCCGCGGCGGCCTCGTAGCGCGTCTGGCCATCCCCGAAGTTTCGCGCATGCGCCAGCCCGCATTCGTGGAGCAGCTTCATGGTCCGGTACACCGTGGCCACGGACACCTTCGTGTCCTGCTCGCGGACCTTGGACCAGAGCTCCTCCACCGAAAGGTGCCCCCCCAGCGAGAAGAAGGTGTCGATGATGAGGCTTCGCTGGCGGGTGCTCTTCAACCCATGCTCGGCCATGTACCGGTTGAGGACCTCTTCCATGGCCTCGGCGGAGGGGTGGTGGTCGTGGTCGTGGTCGTGCTCGGGCATTCGCGAATGCTCCCACGGGGCACCGGGCGCCCCGACGGTCCTCTCCTCGCCCAGCAGACGCCCCTGACAGCGGCCAGGGGCCGGTGCGCCTGGGCGCGCACCGGAGCGTCCAACAACTCGTTCCACTAACACGGCATTGACTGGTGGGCCGCATGGCCATGACCCGCCCCGTCCCCCGGATCTGACACGACGCCTGCCTGCCTGTCACCACCTGGAAGCTCCCGCAGGCACCCCTCGCCCCGGTTCCCGCGGCGGCTGCAGCCAGGGTTGACGCCGCCAGGGCTGCGTTAGATTGACCTCGCCTGGCCGCGGTTCGATTGCGGGTGCCAGGCGCGTTGACAGCGGAGGCATCCGGACGGTAGAGGCAGCGCTCCTCGATTCAACCCCTTGTTTTTCCTATGTCATTCGAGTGGCGACGACACCGGACTCCCGAGGATGTCCCTACCCCCGTGGCGGTGGCCGTCTCGGACTTCTGCCGGCGCGCGCGGGCACCGGCCGGCGCGCCCGAGGTCCGAGAGGCACTCGCGACGCTGGCGGAGGCCGATGACTTCCGGGTGCGGGAGCTGACGGACCGCGAGCCGGAGGCCTCACCCCTGGGACCCTTCGCGGTGGTGGACGTGCTGCGCGGCGCATCGCAGACGCTCGCGGCCCAGCGCCAGTCGGTCGGGTACTACGAGCTGGTGCGCGACGTCGTGACGCTTCGCGCGCTTCCGCCGGAAGAAGCACCCGTTGCTCACGCTGCCACACCCGTGGCGACTCCGCCCGCCGAGACGGCCCGCGCACCGGGGGAAGCTCCCCCTCGCGTCGCGGTCACACAGCCCGCGACGGTGGCCGAGCGGATTGCCCCGAAGAAGCGCACCGCGGAGGCTGGGCCGACCGAGGCAGCTCCCGCTGAAGCAGCCTTCCCGCGTCGCGAGCTCCCCCGACCCCGCGGCCGCTTCACCAACGTCCCGGCCCCGCGGACACCCATCTCCGAGCTCGCTTCGGCGAGCGAGCGGGAAACGGTGGAGACGCTCACCAGCCAGCACCCGCATCGGTTCTCGCTCCTTCGTGCGCTCGCGGGCACCTACGCCAGCTCGAGAGGTGGGGACCTGCAGCCCGAGGACGTGCTCTGGGTGCTCCAGGAGCATGGGCTGAAGGAAGAGCTCGAGGCGCGTGAACACACGCATGTGCTCGAAGCGTATGCCGGCCAGCGGGGCGCCACCGGGCGCGTTGCCTGGACGCTCGGCCTCTCTCCTGCCGAGCTGGGCCAGCTGGTCCGTGCGCTCGGCATCCAAACCGAGGTGGAGGAGCTGCGCGAGCGCTTCCGGCGGGAGGCCCTGTCTCCCCGCACGCTCACCGCGCGGCTGGACCTGCTGGGGCGGGACAAGTACCTGGCGGACCTCGGCATCAAGAAGCGGTTCCAGGAGATGCTGACCGCGGACCTGAAGGCCGCGCTGGCGCAGGCACGCTCCCAGGTCTCGGACGCGTCCGACGTGGTGGGCCGCCTGTCCCGCGAGTCCGGCGCTCCGGTCGAGCTGCTCCACCGAGCGATCGAGCGGCTGGGGCTCCAGCGGGAGCTGAGGACGAGCCCGTCCGCGCCGCCTGTTCCCTAGTCCCCGATCCGGGAAGAACGACCATGCCCATCTACGAATACGCGTGTGCCCAGTGCGGCAAGACCAACGACGTGCTCCAGAAGGTCTCGGATCCCACACCCCCGACCTGCGTCGAGTGCGGCGCGGAGGGGACCCTCTCGAGGGTGGTGAGCCGGACCTCCTTCGTCCTCAAGGGCGGCGGCTGGTACGCGGACCTGTACGGCTCCACGAAAAAAGACGGTAGCAGCACATCGTCCAGCG
>JAKEEX010000863.1 GCA_022616315.1 Myxococcaceae bacterium | reverse complement strand
TCCGGCAGCACGCAGGGGGAGTTGTCGTTGCTAAATTCGGTTGAAACCAGGACTGGCTCCGTTCCGCCGGCCGGCAAGCGCCAGATTCGTTCTCCCTGCCCGGCGTCGTCGACGTCGGCCACGAGCCGCGACGCGACGAGGACCCGCACGGGAAACAGGCGCTCTCCGTCGCGGCGCTCGAGCAGCCCACGCGCGTGGCCGGGTTTCCACGCGCGCAGGCGTGGCGGCTGATGCGGCCGTGGATGACACCTGGCCGCATGAGGCTCCTCAGTCAGGCGCGCTTCGAGGCAGCGCGCCTGCGCGAGCGCCGCGAGGCGTGGGTGACGCGCACGGCGTTCCACTTCCAGCTGGACGCCCTCCCCGGCTGGCGCCGCGCCTATGGCCCGGACGGCTTCTTCCAGTTCCAGGCCTTCGTCCCGGATGCGCAGGCCGAGGCGTGCTTCCGGGACGTCCTCCTGGCCTGCCACGCGCGCGGCATGCCGGGGTTTCTCGGCGTGATGAAGAGGCACCGCCCCGCGCCAGCCCTCCTCACGTACGCGCTGGACGGCTGGTCGCTCGCGCTGGATTTTCCGGCGCCGAAGGCGATGCGTCCGGCGCTGCTCGGACTCCTGAGGGAGCTGACGCACCGGGTGCTGGATGCCGGTGGGCGCTTCTACTTCGCCAAGGACAGCGTCCTCACGCCCGCGGACGTGGAGCAGGCGTGGGGGCGTGAGACGCTCGAGGCATTCGCCGTGCTGAAGCGGCGGATGGACCCGGAGGGTGTGCTCGAGCACGCGCTCGCACGGCGAGCGCTCGCACCGTGGCTTCCGGCGCGACGGTGACGAGGGCCGGGTGCAGGATGGGCGTCGACGACGCGCCCTACAGCTCCACCTTCACGGGCTCCACGCGCCAGATGTCGCGGGCGTACTCGCGGATGGTGCGGTCGGAGGAGAAGCGGCCCACGCGCGCGACGTTGAGGATGGCCTTCTTCGTCCACGCCTCGGTGTCGAGGTAGGCGCGCGCCGCCGCCTCCTGGGCCCGGGCATAGTCCGCGAAGTCCGCCAGCAC
>JAKEEX010000862.1 GCA_022616315.1 Myxococcaceae bacterium | reverse complement strand
GAAACCAGCGGCGAGAGCGAGCTCGGCGCCAGAGAGAACAGGCACTTGGAACCGCTCGCTAAACCGATCGCGCATGGGGTGCTTCCCTTCGATGTTGCGGCCTTGAAAGTATTCATGGGCATCCCAATTGATGGGAGATTGGTCTTCAGGCTGTGCTAGTCGGCGAGCAATTTGTTGAGTCGCCCGGCGAGACGTTGACGTATGCGTTCAGCCACTCGCGCTCGTCTGAGCAGGGAGGCAGGCGTCGGCCGGCGGCCGGCCCGTCACTCGACGGCGGTGGAGGGGGCGTGAGAGACGGCCGGGCGTGGCGGACGTCGACCCCAAGGATGCGCGCATCGCCCAGCTCGAGGCCGAGGTGGCTGAGCTGAAGGTGCTGCTGTCCAAGGCGCTCGGCCGCATCGCGGAATTGGAGCGGCAGCTGGGGCAGAATTCGAGCAACTCCTCCAAGCTGCCTTCCTCGGATGGCCCTGGAGTGCAGCGCCCGCCGAAGAAGCCCACGGGCAGGAAGCCGGGCGGGCAGCCCGGGCACAAGGGCACCACGCGTGTGCTGGTTGGCCCCGAGAGAGTCAACCTGACGCGACACGTGAAGCCCACCTCCTGCCGCAAGTACCACGCGGCGCTTGCGGGCGAGGACGCGCAGCCCCGTCGTCACCAGGTGGTGGAGGTGCCGCCGCTGACGGCCCACGTCACCGAGTACCGGCTCCACCGGTTGAAGTGCACCGGGTGCGGCGCCGAGACGAGCGCGGAGCTGCCCGTGGGCGTGCCCACCGGCGTGTGCGGGCCCAACCTCATGGCGCTCATCGCCTTCCTCACCGGGCGCATGCGCCTGTCCAAGCGCGAGGCCGTGGAATTCCTCGACGACGCCCTCGGCATTCCGCTGTCGGTGGGTGGCCTCTCCGAAGTGGAGGTGCGCGTGGCGGCCGCGCTGGGCGCACCCTACGACGAGGCAGAGGACTACGTGCGCCGGCAGAGGGCGGTGCACCTGGACGAAACCGGGTGGAGGGAGAGGAGGCGGCGCGCTTGGCTTTGGGCGCGGGTGACTCGGAAGGTGTCGGTTTTCCGGGTGGCCCGGGCGCAAAGCAAAGCAGAGGCGAAAGCGCAACTCGGCGAGGGCTTCCTGGGCACCGCCGTGACGGACAGGTTTGCGGGCTACGCCTGGGTGGACGTGCGCCGCCGGCAAATTTGCTGGGCGCACCTCGCGCGCGACTTCCAGGCCCTCTCCGAGTGGGAGGGCGTCGCCGGACTCATTGGCGCAGGCCTCCTCACGCAAGCCGAGGCACTCTTCGACACCTGGCACCGACACCAGGACGGCCGCATCCACGCCTGGACTTTCGACAGGTACATACGCCCGGTGCGCACCGAGGTGCGCCGCCTGCTGGAGGCGGGCGCGGCGCTCCCGCCCAGCAGGCCCCAGCGCTTCTGCAAGGGCCTCCTGAAGCTGTGGCCCGCTCTCTGGCGCTTCACCCGGCTGGACGGCGTGGAGCCGACGAACAACGCCGCCGAGCGCGCCCTGCGTCCCGCAGTCCTCTGGCGTCGCGGCAGCTTCGGCACCCACAGCGAGGAGGGCAACCGCGTCGTGGAGCGCATGCTGACAGTGACCGCAAGCCTCCGCGTGCAGGTCCGCAGCGTCCTCACCTTCCTGCGCGACGCCATGAACGCGTGGCTCCACGGCACTCCCTCCCCATCACTCCTGCCTGCCGGTAGCTAAAGCCTCACGCCCTGAGGGGCTGAACGGTTACCTGCCTCCTCCCTCCCTCCTGCCGACACATGTTTCAGCCGCGGCCGCTCAGGCCGCTCCTACGCGCTGAATGCGTACACACCATCGAGCCCAGCCCAGTTCACGTCGACGTGGTCTTGAGGTTCCACTAACGGATAGTCGCTCGGCCAGCGAGCAAGGAGGCATGTCACCCGCGGGT